>NZ_JAZDVY010000006.1:181953-309098 GCF_036350695.1 Tenacibaculum sp. FZY0031 | reverse complement strand
GGGAGAGTAGGTCGTTGCCTTTCTTTAACAAACCTCAATCTTTGATTAGATTGAGGTTTTTTTTATGCCTTTTTTTAGGAGCTTTAGAGCTGTAATTAACGAATGGTGTTCTTTTTAATAGAGTAAAAATAAAAATGTGTTTTGTTGTTAATGTATAGAGATGATATAGTTTTTTATTGTTCTCATTAACTATCACAACAGGTTATAATATGTATCTTAGCATAAAAATATTGGCTAAGTAACATATATTACAAAGCAAACATCATATTTCAAGTATATTTGCACCTATATGAATGAAAACCTAAACCCTGAAAACACAAACTACTCAAATGAAGAACTAGATGTAGAAAAAAAGCTACGTCCGCTTTCCTTTGATGATTTTACTGGTCAAGATCAGGCAATAGACAATTTAAAAATTTTTGTAGAGGCAGCAAATCAACGAGATGAAGCATTAGACCATGCCTTATTTCACGGCCCTCCAGGATTAGGAAAAACAACGTTGGCGCATATCTTAGCCAATGAGTTAGGAGTTGGTATAAAAGTAACCTCAGGACCTGTGCTAGATAAACCAGGAGATTTAGCAGGCTTACTAACCAACTTAGATGAACGTGATGTTTTGTTTATAGATGAAATCCATCGATTAAGTCCTATTGTTGAAGAGTACTTGTACTCAGCAATGGAAGATTATAAAATCGATATTATGATTGAATCTGGACCTAACGCACGTACTGTTCAAATTAATCTAGAACCATTTACTTTAGTAGGTGCCACTACTCGTTCAGGGTTACTTACAGCTCCTATGCGAGCTCGTTTTGGTATCAGTAGTCGATTGCATTATTACTCAACAGAACTACTAACAACGATTATTCAACGAAGTGCCTATATTTTAAAAGTGCCAATCTCTATGGAAGCAGCAATAGAAATTGCTGGAAGGAGTAGAGGAACCCCACGTATTGCCAATGCATTATTACGCAGAGTACGCGATTTTGCTCAAATTAAGGGAGATGGTACCATCACCATAGAAATAGCGAGGTATGCTTTAAAAGCGTTAAATGTAGATGCCCACGGGCTAGATGAAATGGATAATAAAATTTTATCTACCATTATTGATAAGTTTAAAGGTGGACCAGTTGGGATAACCACTTTAGCAACAGCAGTTGCTGAAAATGCAGAAACAATTGAAGAAGTATATGAGCCCTTTTTAATACAACAAGGATTTATTATGCGAACACCCAGAGGAAGAGAAGTAACCGATTTGGCATATAAACATTTAGGAAGAATTAAAGGAACTAGCCAAGGAGAGCTCTTTTAAATAAATGAAACTACTAAAAAAACTCATACCGATACTAGAATGGTTACCCAACTATAAAAAATCGCAGTTAAGAGGTGATGTAGTTGCCGGTATAACCGTTGCTATTGTGTTAATTCCACAAGGTATAGCCTATGCATTAATTGCAGGATTACCACCAATTTATGGCTTGTATGCAGCCTTAATGCCTCAGTTAATGTATGCTGTTTTTGGAACATCACGTCAAGTAGCAATTGGTCCAGTAGCAATGGACTCCTTAATTGTAGCAACAGGAGTTTCTACCTTAGCATTAACTGGTTCTGAAAGTTATATTGCCATTGCAATATTACTCGCACTAGTAGTGGGGACTATTCAGTTTTTAATGGGAATTTTCCGCTTAGGGTTTATTGTAAACTTTTTATCAAGACCTGTAATAACAGGATTTACTTCTGCAGTAGCTTTAATTATTGGACTAAATCAATTTAGGAACTTATTTGGAGTAGAGTTTGTACAAAGCGATCAAATTCATGTACTATTAGAAGACATTCTCTTCAGACTTAAATATTTTAAAACAAATACAACAATTATAGGTTTAATAGCCTGTGCTATTATTATAATTTTTAGAAGAATTAATAGAAAAATACCCAACGCGTTAATCGTTGTTATACTGGGGATAGTAAGTATCCGTTTTTTTGGGACACAATTATCTGATGTTGCCATTGTAAAAGACATTCCTTCAGGTTTACCTAAATTTTCAATACCAGTAATCGATATAGCTCTAATACGTGAATTGATGCCAATAGCAGCAACGTTGGTTATGGTAGGATATTTAGAAACTATTTCTATTGGAAAAACCTTGGAAGCTAAACAAGATGAGTACAGAGTAAGACCCAATCAAGAACTGGTAGCTTTAGGTTTGAGTAATATGGTTGGATCGCTATTTCAATCGTATCCATCAGCATCCAGCTTTTCTCGATCGGCAATCAATGCAGAATCGGGTGGAACTACAGGAGTTTCCGCAATTGTTTCTGCGATTTTAGTTGTATTTACCTTGCTTTTTTTAACCCCAGTTTTTTACCACTTACCTAAAACTATTTTATCAGCAATCATTATTGTTGCAGTTTTTAACCTGATTAATGTAAAAGAAGCCAAAAGATTATGGAAAGCTAATAACCTAGATTTTTGGTTACTCTTAGCTACTTTTTTAGCTACTATTTTCTTCGGGATAGAATACGGAATTTTAATCGGCGTAGTTTTATCGTTAATTGTTTTAATTTTTAGAACCTCAAGACCGTATGTAGCCGAGTTAGGAAAAGTACCAAATTCAGACTTCTATCGTAATAAAAACAGGTTTAAGGAAGTTATTCTAGATGATGAAATTTTAGTGTTCCGTTTTGATGCACAGTTGTTTTATGCAAATTCAAATTATTTTCGTGATAAATTGGATGAAATGGCAGAAGAAAAAGGGAAGGCATTAAAATTGATTGTATTAGATGCAGAGAGTATTAACAGAGTAGATAGTACTGGGATAGAGATGTTAAAAGAACGTATTGTTTATTTTAACAAACACAACATTCAATTTTATTTTGCAGGAGTGAAAGGGCCTGTAAGAGATGCCTTTTTCAGAGGAGGTTTATTAGACGTTGTAAGTTTAGATCACTTTTTTATGCGTGCCAACGGTGCCGTAAATTTTTATAAAACAGGAGATAATCAAAATCAGAAAAAATACGCACAGTACATACACCAAGCGTATAAATAATATATAATATCATGAAAATAGAGCAAATTTATACAGGTTGTTTAGCACAAGGAGCCTATTATATTGAAAGTAATGGAGAAGTAGCAATTATAGATCCGTTACGTGAAGTTGATCCTTATATAAACAGAGCTGAAAAAGATGGCGCTAAAATCAAATATATTTTCGAAACTCACTTCCATGCAGATTTTGTAAGTGGTCATGTTACGCTAGCTGAAAAAACAGGAGCGACAATTGTATACGGACCAACAGCAAAAACAAATTATGAGGCTCATATTGCCACAGATGGAGAAGTATTTACCTTAGGAGATATTACTATTACCGTATTACATACTCCAGGACATACCATGGAGAGTGCTTCGTATTTATTAAAAGATAAGAATGGGAAGAATCACGCAGTTTTTAGTGGAGATACCTTATTTTTAGGTGATGTAGGGCGCCCAGATTTAGCGCAAAAAGCAGCAAACTTAACACAAGATGAATTAGCAGGACTATTGTACGATAGTTTACGCACAAAAATTATGACCCTTGAAGATGATGTAATTGTATATCCAGCACACGGAGCAGGATCGGCTTGTGGTAAGAACTTAAGCAAAGAAACAGTGGGTACTATTGGAGATCAAAAGAAAACCAATTATGCATTACGTGCAGATATGACCAAAGAAGAGTTTGTAAAAGAAGTAACTGACGGATTACTACCTCCACCTGAATATTTTCCTTTAAATGTTAAAATGAATAAGGAAGGGTATCAATCTATCGATGAAGTTATCAAAAGTGGAGCAACAGCTCTATCAGTAACAGATTTTGAAAAAATGGCCAACGAAACAGATGCGTTGATTTTAGATGTACGTCATCAATCCGAATTTATTAAAGGATTTATACCACAATCAATTTTTATTGGTTTAGGAGGAACATTTGCACCATGGGTAGGCGCATTGATTAAAGATGTTACACAGCCAATTTTATTAGTGACTCCAGAAGGAGAAGAAGAAACCACGATTACACGTTTATCTCGTGTTGGTTTTGATAACGTGTTAGGATATTTAGATGGAAGCTTTTTAGCTTGGAAAGAAGCAGGAAAAGAAGTAGACATGTTACGATCTGTTTCTGCAACTATTTTAGCAGAAGCAGTTACGAAAAAAGCACCTGTTTTTGATGTTAGAAAACCAGGAGAATACGCCAATGAGCATATTGTAGACGTACCAAGTACCCCATTAGACTTCCTAAACGATCATATTGAAGAGTTCCCAACAAAAGAAGACTTTTATGTGCACTGTGCTGGTGGATACCGTTCAGTAATTGCAGCGTCTATTTTAAAAGCAAGAGGATTCCATAATATAATTGATGTTGCAGGAGGATATAAAGCGATTAAAGAAACTGATATTCCAAGAACAGCTGCTGTTTGTCCATCAACTTTAAAATAGGGAAGAATGAACAAAGGTGTTTTTTTAGTAGGTTTATTTTTAACAGTGGTATTGTCATGTAAGCCACAAACCAATGAAGGAAAAGATATCACGGTAGAAAATTTACAAGTAGTTTTAGAAAACGAAAATAGCATACAGTTATTAGACGTTAGAACCCCAGAAGAGTGGGCTGGTGGAGTTATTAAAACTCCAATTAAAATAGATATTACAGGTGAAGACTTTGAAGGAAAGGTTTTAGAAAAGTTAGACAAAACACAACCTGTATATATTTACTGTCGCTCAGGAGGTAGAAGTAAAAAAGCTACGGAACTCCTAGCCAAAAAAGGGTATGAAGCCTACAATGTTTTAGGAGGTTATCTAGAATGGGCAGAGAAAAATAAAGAATAAAAGAAAATCCCGAGCATTTGCTCGGGATTTTTCTTTGTTACCAAACTGTATGATGTTCTCACTTTTCATATTCAAAGCATAGAGTTTTAGTTTGGTTTAGTTGTTTACAACTAAGAAGTAATCACTTTTATTCCCTCCTGTTACTTGTCCATAATAAACAAGGCCTTTATTCTTTACATACCATCGTTTTGAATTTGATTCTATTTGTGAAAGTTCTTTACCATTTAAAGATGTAGTCATGATTGATTTTAATTCTACTATAAGACTTTTTTGTCCTAGGGTGTCTTTAAACCTAGCGCTAGTAGTAGCATCACTTTTTATTGAGTATCCTGATTCCTTTATATTGAATTCAAGAGATATTGGTTGTAACTCCTCTGAATTGGGATACCATATATTATTTTTAATATTGTTCGCTTGAATCTTTTGATTGTTTATGTAAAGAGACTGTTGAATGATTTCAATTTTATTACTCTCTATATTTTCAATCCCACTATATATTGGTGTCGAATCCTTTGTCATAAAAACATATTTCATTTGAATTCCCTCTTGAGAATTATTACTTCTTTTAATATTTTGTAGAAGAATAATTTCTGAGTTGAGATTGTTTTTACTTTGGAAAGTTCTGTAATTTAAATCTCCCAGTTTAGGGTTTATAAAATATTCTACAACATTTTTTTTCGTATTTTCTGTTTTGAATGATAGAGTTGTAGCCAAACCAAAAAGTCCTCCAATGATAGCTATTGTAGTTAGTTTTTCTTTTATTATCATAATTATGAGTATAACTTGATTGAGAGTTTAAGTTTTATTTAATAGCCAAAAACTCATCAACAACGAAGTTAGTTTTTTAGAACTTAATTTTCAAGAGTATAAAAAAACCGAGACAATTGTCTCGGTTTTTTGTTTTTCTAGCTTTTCCCACTTAAAATTTTAACGTTGCACCTACTAAAAAATTTCTAGTAGCTTGCGGATAGTATCCAGCACCGTCAAGAGTGGTTGTCGTTCCAGGATTGGACCATGTGTCGTCATACGTGTAATAGTAGCCCCTATCAACATATTCTTTGTTAAAAATATTGTTTACTAACCCAGTAAGTACAATCGATTTAAAAATCTTATTAGTTTTAATTTCATAAACAATGTTTAAGTCACTCGTAAAGAACCCTTCTAAGACATCTAAACCAGATACTCTACTATCTAGGTTACTCATAAATTGTTTTCCAACATATTTAGATAAGAAAGCAATTTGTACATTGTTAACTGGTTGATAAATCAATGCATTTCCAAAAACGATGTCAGGAGAAAAAGTAATAGGAGTATCTCCTAAATTTTGTAATTTTCCATTAATTTCAGCATTGTAATTCTTATTAATGTTCTTACTAAAAGCAATGTTAGGACGCATAGATACTTGTTCAGATAAGGTAACATCTGCATCAATTTCCAGTCCTAAACGATAACTACTACCACTAGAAGCACGTAAAGGTTCTCCAGTATTTGGGTCAATAACTCCAGTAAGAATTAACTGATTCTGATAATTCATATAGTATACGTTTGTGTTTAATCGAACTGTTTTATTAGCCAAGCGCCAACCTAATTCATAATCATCTAAGCTTTCGTGTTGAGAATTACCACCTTCAAAATCATTTCTATTAGGTTCTCTGTTCGCTTTAGCATACGAAGTATATATACTATGTTCGTCGTTTATTTTGTAAGTAAGTCCGAATTTTGGATTGAAAAAGTTATAATCCTTATCCACGTCAATAGGAATTCTATCAGATGTCAACCCTTTCGTTTGATAATTTACAAATCGTCCTTGTACATCAACAAACGCTTTAAACTGATCAGAAAGACTAAACGTAGCTTTAGAGAAAATACTCAAATCTGTTTTTTCAGAAGTACTGTCGTAGTAATGGTCATTAATGTTGGTATTCGGAGCTAAATCACTTCCCCAAATAATTTCTCCATAATGGTCGTTATTATAGGTACTGTACGAAACTCCAGAAATAATTTCTAACTTGTCATTTTTGTACGTAGCATTCCCATTAGCAACATAAAAATGATTGTCTAACCACCTTCTCACAATTACATCGCTTCCATCAACAATTAAACCATCATAATCAGCAGCATCACTTCCTCCTTTAAATTGCTCGTAATACCCTTTACCACGTGTATAATTTAAACCAATATTGGTAGTCCAGTTTTCAGAAAGTTTTTCATTCCAGTGTAACTGATAGTGATCTTGCCAATAATTATCGGTTTCATTATCGTAGGTATACGGATTTTGACGACGATTTTCTTTTAGTTCCTCAGGAGTTAAACCATACCAAGCTTGATAGGTTCTTTCTTTACCTCCAAAAACTAAAGCTTTAATCAACGTATTGTCATCAGTATAGCTACCTTGTAAGAAATACGATTTTAAATCGGTGAAAGCTCTATCAACATATCCATCAGAGTATATGTTAGATAAACGTCCCGCAAATTCAAACCCATTATTTAACTTACCAGTAGTAAACTTTACGGTGTGCTTTCTTGTTCCGTACGAACCAAAAGCATTTGAAATTTCTCCACCAGCTTCCTCAGAAACGGCATCGGTTAAGATGTTTAAACTAGCTCCAAAAGCTCCAGAACCGTTCGTAGAAGTACCTACCCCACGCTGTAATTGTAAACTTTGTGTAGACGAAGCAAAATCTCCCATATTAACCCAAAAAGTTCCCTGACTTTCGGCATCGTTATACGGAATTCCGTTAATGGTAACGTTTACACGAGTAGCATCCGAACCACGTACACGAATATAAGTATATCCAATACCAGCACCCGCATCCGACGAAGATGTTACTGACGGTAAATAGTTTAATAATACAGGAATGTCTTGCCCTAAATTACGTTTTTCAATTTCTTGTTTGCTAAGATTTGAGTGCGTTACAGGCGCATCTGCTTTTACACGAACGGCAGAAACCAATACTTCATCTAAAATGGCTTCATCAGAAGTTAACTGAAAGGTAATTTGTTGATTGTTGGTTATCACAACCTCTTGTAAAAGGGGATTAAAACCAACATGAGAAACTTTAAAAACATAGGCTCCTTTTGATAGCTTTAATGTAAAATCACCATTAAAATCGGTAGCAGTTCCTTTGTTAAGAGAGGCAACAGTTACCGTAGCACCCACCAAAGGTTTTTTGTTGGCATCAATTACTTTACCAGATAAAGTAAACGTTTGTGCACTTGCTGTTAGTGTTGTAAATACTACAAGTAAAAAAGTGACTGTTTTCACTTTCTTTATCGCAGGGCGATAGCCAAACATAATTTTTTTCAGACTTGTTTTTAAGCTGTTTTTAGCAAAATAACATTCTGTGTTTATTAATTGTGAATGTTGATTGAAAGACATCGGTCTCATTTTATAAAAAACAAAATCGAATAAAAAGAGGTAATTATTCTTTAGTTAAACATTGAATAATTAAATTATGAGCGTAAAGCATAGCTTTATTTTTGCACTCGCTAAAAAGGTCTACCAGACCTTTTATTTACGCTCGCTTCCCTAAACAGCATTACCTGTTCCAGGTTCGTTGGGTATGATCTCAGCCTATTTTTAATTATGAGTTATAAATGTTGAATTTTAAGTTAACTAACAACTATTTACTAAACACTAATAACTCAAAAGGCACCCCTTTATGAGAACGGTGCAAAGGTATATATGAAATATGAATTAAGAGCGATAAATAGTGGATTTTTCTAGGATTATTTATAAAAGAACGGGAAGTTATTAAGTAAGTAAAAAAACATTCTTATGAATTTATAGAGTTAACTCATGCATTCCATCGTAATTTTAATATTTTAGTGGTGAAAATATCAGATATTTATGAGTAAATCTTTTAAAACGAGCGTTAATAAAACGCATGATTTTGACTTTACTGAAGCGCAAATAGAGGCGTTAGATATAGTAGAAAAATCAAAAAATAACTACCATGTACTTGAAGGCAACCAATCGTATCAAGCTACCATACTTCAAACAAATTTCAACAAAAAAACATACACCGTTCAAATCAATGGAAATACCTATGAGGTAAGTATTGCTGATGAATTAGATATGTTGATTGATGAGTTAGGGTTGGAAGTAGCAACCGAGAAAAAAGAAAACGATATCAAGGCTCCAATGCCTGGGTTAATTGTTTCTGTTGATGTTGAAATTGGTCAAGAAGTAAAAGAAGGTGACGGGATTTTAGTATTAGAGGCCATGAAAATGGAGAATACCTTACAAGCACCAAGAGATGGAATCGTAAAATCGGTTGCGATACAAGTGGGGGATAAAGTAGAAAAGAATACGGTTTTAATAGAAATGGAATAAGATGAAAAAGATATTAGTAGCAAATAGAGGAGAGATTGCATTGCGTGTAATGCGTACAGCAAAAAAGATGGGAATTAAAACGGTAGCGGTTTTTTCAGAAGCAGATAGAAATTCTCCACACGTAACTTTTGCAGACGAAGCAGTATGTATTGGTCCTGCGCCATCGAATCAATCCTATTTATTAGGCGATAAAATTATTGAAGTAGCGAAGGAGTTAGGTGTAGATGGAATTCACCCAGGATACGGATTTTTAAGTGAAAACGCAGCCTTTGGAGAAGCGGTAGCAAAATCAGGAATTGTATTTATAGGACCGAAAACCCACGCTATTGAAGTGATGGGGAGCAAATTGGCAGCAAAAGAGGCTGTGAAAGCTTATGATATTCCGATGGTTCCGGGCATTGATGAAGCAGTAACTGATGTAGCCTATGCTACAAAAGTAGCGAATGAAATTGGCTATCCGATTTTAATCAAAGCCTCAGCAGGAGGTGGTGGAAAAGGAATGCGTGTCGTAGAAAAAGAAGCCGATATTAAAGAACAAATGCAGCGTGCAATTTCAGAAGCAGCATCAGCTTTTGGAGATGGTTCTGTATTTATAGAAAAATATGTGGGTTCACCACGTCATATCGAAATTCAAGTGTTGGCAGATGCTCATGGAAACGTAGTACATTTATTTGAACGCGAATGTTCGGTACAGCGTCGCCATCAAAAAGTAGTAGAAGAAGCGCCATCGAGTGTGTTGACTCCTGAAATTAGAGAAGCGATGGGAGCAGCAGCCGTAAGAGTTGCGAAAGCCTGTGATTATTTAGGGGCAGGAACGGTGGAGTTTTTATTAGATGAAAATAAAAACTTCTACTTCCTAGAAATGAACACACGTTTACAAGTGGAGCATCCAGTTACGGAACTCATTACAGGAGTAGACTTGGTAGAGCAGCAAATAAAAATAGCAAGAGGAGAGGAGCTATCATTCTCACAAGAAGAGTTGCAAATTAACGGACACGCGTTAGAATTACGAGTGTACGCTGAAGACCCGTTAGACAATTTTGCACCGAGTATTGGCGTGTTGGAAACCTACCAACATCCGAAAGGAGAAAATATTCGTGTAGATGATGGTTTTGAAGAAGGAATGGAAATTCCTATTTATTACGATCCGATGATTTCTAAATTGATTACCTATGGAAATACACGTGAAGAAGCTATCGAGCTAATGAAGCAAGCCATTAGTAATTATAAGGTAAAAGGAATAGAAACTACGTTGCCGTTTGGAAAGTTCGTATGCGAACACGAAGCGTTTACTTCAGGAAATTTCGATACTCATTTTGTAAAGAAATATTATACCCCTGAGTTGTTAGAAGCAGGATACGAAAAAGAAGCAAAGATTGCTGCACAAGTTGCCTTACAGCAGTATTTAAAAGAGCAACGTATTTTAAAAACTTGTTAAGTATAAGGTAGGGTATTATTAATCTGTGTTAAATGTTTTTATATGAAGAGTTTAAATGATTATGTAGCAGTGTATAAAGAACAACTTCAGAAAGGAGAGATATTAATTGCTTATAATGAATTGGTGAAGTTTGTTATGAGATTAAGAACAGACTTTATGAAAAACCTTTCTGACCAATATACTTTTGCAGGAATTCTTCATGGATATATGGACTATACCTACTTTTATTATTCCAATGCATTCTTAAAGAGTAAAAAGTTAAAGTTTGGATTAGTGTTAAATCACTTAGAAATGAGGTTTGAAGTGTGGCTTTTAGGAAACACTTTACCTATTCAAAAAAAGTACTGGGAATTATTGAAGTCAACAAAGTGGCATAAGGATACAGAGGAAATGCCGAAATATTCAATTATTGAAGCAGTTTTGGTTGTTCATCCTGATTTTAATGACCTGAATAGATTGGCAAAGCAGATAGAAACTAAAATGATTCGGGTTTCTGAGGAAATAGTAGCATGTTTAAGAAACGACCTAGAAGTTAAAAAGAAGATACAACAATAATAGTTAAAACAATTTGCGTTAGGGATTGTAGCGACATCCTTTTGTTGTGAGTTCGAGTTTGCGGAGCAAGTATCGAGAACCAACAAAAGATATAGCGGAAAGCCCGACCCTTGGGGAACGCCCAAAAAAAGAATATAGATGAAATCTAAAATAGAAGCATTACAACATAAACTTACCGAAGCAAAGTTAGGAGGCGGACAACAACGCATTGACCGTCATCATCAAAAAGGAAAATTAACCGCTCGTGAGCGTATCGATTATTTCTTAGATGAAGGTTCTTTTGAAGAAGTAGGTATTTTAGTAACGCATAGAACGACCGATTTCGGCATGGAGAATCAGAAATTTTACGGTGACGGAGTGGTTACTGGATACGGAACGGTAAACGGACGCTTGGTGTACGTATTTGCACAAGATTTTACGGTATTTGGAGGTTCGTTATCGGAAACACATGCCGAAAAAATCTGTAAGATTATGGACTTAGCCGTAAAAGTAGGTGCACCATTAATCGGATTGAACGATTCTGGTGGAGCACGTATTCAAGAAGGCGTACGTTCGTTAGGTGGGTATGCCGATATTTTTTACAGAAATGTACAAGCATCGGGAGTCATTCCGCAAATTTCAGCGATTATGGGACCTTGTGCAGGTGGAGCAGTGTATTCTCCAGCGATGACCGATTTTACCGTTATGGTAGAAAATTCAAGTTATATGTTTGTTACAGGACCTAGCGTAGTAAAAACAGTAACCAATGAAGAAGTTACTTCAGAAGAGTTAGGAGGCGCAAGTACGCATGCAACCAAATCGGGAGTTACGCATTTAACAGCAGCGAACGATGTACAATGTTTGGAAGATATTAAAACCTTGTTGAGTTATATGCCACAGAATAATCAGGAAACCACGGCAAAATTACCATTTGAATTAGGAGATGAAATTAGAGAAGAGTTAGCCAATATTGTTCCAGATAATGCAAACAAACCGTATGATATGCGTGCCGTAATTGATGGTATTGCAGATGCGGATTCGTTTTTTGAAATCCATAAAGATTATGCGGATAATATCGTAGTTGGATTTGCACGTTTAGGAGGAAGAAGTGTGGGGATTGTTGCCAATCAACCGATGAGTTTAGCAGGATGTTTGGATGTAAACAGTTCTAAAAAAGCAGCACGTTTTACCCGTTTTTGCGATTGCTTTAATATTCCGTTATTGGTATTAGTAGATGTACCAGGATTCTTACCAGGAACCGACCAAGAATGGAATGCGATTATTACCAACGGAGCAAAATTATTATATGCGTTGAGTGAAGCTACCGTGCCAAGAGTAAGTGTAATTACCCGTAAAGCCTATGGTGGAGCCTATGACGTAATGAACTCAAAACATATTGGAGCCGATATGAACTTTGCATGGCCTAGTGCAGAAATTGCGGTAATGGGAGCCAAAGGAGCGAGTGAAATTATCTTTAAAAAAGAAATTGCCGAAGCAGACGATCACGAAGCAAAACTAGCGGAGAAAGAAGCGGAGTATGCCGATAAATTTGCGAATCCGTACCGAGCAGCAGAACGTGGATTTGTAGATGAGGTAATTTTACCACAAGACACCCGTAGAAAACTAATCAAAGCTTTTGCCATGTTAGAAGGTAAAAAAGTAGAACGCCCAAATAGAAAACACGGGAATATTCCTCTATAAATTAAAATAAATCTATGATTAAAATTGATTTAGACGATACATTTGATGCTAATTCAGCTAGTGAAGATTTAAGTAGGTTTACATTTAATTCTGAGTTGAAAAATGAAGCCATAGTGGAACTACACGTTTTAATTAGTAAACATCCTGATCCATTATTACCAGATGTATATAATCTAGCGTTTGGTCCTTTAGGAGATGATAATGAAATTGATGATGAAATTATTTTATCTCATCGAAATGTTAATAAAGTATTTTCAACAGTGCTTTTATTTGCAATTACATTTTTAGAAAATAATAGGGATGAAAATTATTTTATAGGAATAGATGGTTCTAATGAAATTAGAGCGAATTTATATCATAGAATGTTTAGGTATAATTATAATAGTCTTTCTGATACGATTGTTACTGTAGGAGTTGATTGGTATGTTAAACTTTTAAGAAATGGCACAGATATTGAAAGGGATAGTGACGGAATACCCTTATTTAAACCAAGACCTGAACCTTTTGATTTAAATAGAAGTCCAAAAGATTTATATAGGTATTACATGTTTTCTTTAAATAATTAAAATATATTATTATCTTTGTGATATGAGACAAACAGTTCAAAATAAGATTACTAACCTTAAAGCTTTAGCTAAAGGTAGTACTTCTAATTCTATTGCTAAAAGCTCTTCTAGAATGGTTAATGATAATTTATCGAAAGCTATTCGTAGTGAAAGAGATGCAAAAGTATTTAGAAAAGAACTTACTATTGCTTTTAAATTAGCAAAAGAATAAGAACAAAACAAAAAATGTATTAATAAATATAGTAAAGCCTACTTTTTTAAGTGGGCTTTTTTATTGTTTGATGTTACTAAAAATATTAACTAGTGTTTTTAGTAAAAGCAATAAAATGGCTCGATACATCCGAAACTTTTTTTGAAGTGTTGTTTTTTTAGGTTTGGTAACTATACGTGCTTTTGATATTAACAAAACTTGTGCTAAGAAGTTGAAAAAGTGTCCTTTATTTTGGTTCGATTTCTTTGCTTGTCGAAAGAAATCGAAGGTTCATGAACTCCTATTAAAAATACATAAAGTGCGTAAACTAAAATGAATGTACATAATCACACAAAAAAACGTCATTACGAGCCTTTCGACTTAAGTTTATCTTGAGCGACAGTGAAAGGCTCAAGACAGGCTAAAGGCGCAGTAATCTTTAAGTTTTTAGTTCGAAATAAACAGCTTATTTCAGTCGTACCTCCTTCGTAATGACGTTAGCTAATAAAAGTTTGATTTTATAAAGGAGTTTTTCGAAGCCCTTTTACGCAGAATAGTCTGAAAAAGCGATGAGACTCAGAGGCTTTGCCTCGCATCGTTTTTCAGGCCTTTTTAAACAAGGTTTAAAAACTCCTCGTAAAAGTGTCCTTTCTTTTGGTTCGTTTTCTTTGGACAAGCAAAGAAAATGAAGACGGTAGTTTATTGAGTAATACCATTAAGTATAAAGCTACTCTATACTCAGTTTAATATTACATTAATGATAAAAAAACAACTTTTATGACTTAAATAGTTGGTTTTGAGGGTTTCCGTAAGAATGTGTGGTGTTAATGTTTTAGGTTTATGGGAGATTGTAAAATCAACTAACATTAAATAAAGTAAAAAGTTATGGCACTTAAACCAGGACCAAAAAGGATAGCAAAATCAACTGGAAAACCAGATCAAAGACAAAGAGATAATAAAGATACACCAGGAAACACGCCATCATTAAAACCATCAAAGCGTAAAAAATAAACATTTATAATTTTATGAAAGTCTAACATAGTAGGTTTTAACTAATATGAGGATATAAAAATTGCCAAACTTTATAGTATCCCATGCTTTTATTAGGATAAAAGAACTAAAATTTGAGATAAAACGAGTTGGTAATAATTTAAGAAGTATCTACTATTAAGTAGATTAGGAACTAAATTTTTATTTTTAAGAGTATTAACAAGAAAAAACAATGAAAAATTATATAGCTACATTAGTTTTAATATCAATATGCGCTTTAGGATTTGGACAAGAATCTTTTAAAAAAGTATATGAAATACCAAACACTATAACCTATTGCAATGGACCAAATATAACTTTAAAAAAGGTGTCAAAAATAAAATTTAAAGACTTAACAGATAAAGAACAAGATAGTATCAGAGCAATTTATCCGTTAGGTTCAAAATTAAATTATGAGATAGAAAAAAATATTTTTGGAAAAAAAATAAAGGTCTTTGACACTACAACAATAGATGAAAAATTTTACTCAAGACAAGTAATTGAAAAAAAAGAGAACATTACAAGAAATGGAATTAAAGGGTTTGTGAAATTTGAAAAAAATAAATTAATTGTTAATCCTTATTTGACAAAAGATAGAAATGGAGATTTTGGAAAACGAGATGTCTATTTTTATGAACTAGAAAATAGACAAACTATAAAATTAAATTTTAGAGAATGGACAGTTTCTGCCCTTACAATACCATTTAAATATAGATTTAAAGATAGAGATGCAGGAATAAGTGAGGAATTTACAACAGATTTTAATGCAAATTTATTTGTAGGAAGAACTTTTTATGGCAAAACATCTTTTTTTTATCGAAAAGACGTTGGAAATATATCGAATACTTATAAATGGACTGGAGGTTTACTCATAGGCGCATCTACTGTTACTTTAAATGCAAGTAATACTTCAAGTGCAAATATACCATTAGATTCAGACACAGAAATAGTCAAAGGATTGGGAACAATCGGATTAGGTTTATCTTTTAGTTATAACAAGATAAATCTTGGAGGGTTTATTGGTTGGGATTACAGTGTTGGAGATGATGCTGAAAAATGGAATTATAATAAAGAGCCTTGGATAGGGTTTGCATTAGGATATTCTCTTTTTAAATTTTAAAAAACTACTGCCAACACCGTATAAAATTAATTGTTAGTATAAGCTACTTACGAAAATCCGCTAGGATTTTCTATTCTGTTTGAATTTACTATATTGAACTTGCTTAAAAAGGAAGTAGCAATTGATTAATTTTAGGCTGATTCTTACTCGCATCTCTATAACCAGTTGTAAACTCCTTTAATACCGCAGGATTATCAGGAAAAGCCCACATCGCATGACTTTTAATACGATGATACACACGACTAGCATTTTACATTTCTATCAACACCTTTTGTGTTTCGACTCCTTGTTTTGCCAAGGTACTAACATCGGTAACTACCGTATCTGCCGCATCAATCTGATGTAAAAAAGCCGCCGCATACTCGCTCGTAAATCGGGTATTGAAAGCAGTAAAACGCTCCAAATCTTGCGTAAATAGGTTGTAAATTGTTCGTGCGCTTTCAGCTAAAAAAGCATCTGATCCTTTGAATTTTCTTCTTGCTTCCATATTAATATTTAATTTAAGTTACACGAGTGTTTTTAGGGAAGCGTAATACACGCTACCCTTAGGTAATTCTTAGAAACAACAAGATTATAGCAGCAGGAGAGCCCCTTGCCACTAGTTAAAAATCCATAAAAAATTAGATGGTTTTAGCGATACAATCATAGCATTTTGTTAGTTTCTTTTTCTTAACCACTTCTAAATTATAGTGTTGGGTATAAAAAACAAATGAGATGGTCAATTTCTGCTTTTTTTTAACAGGCAGACTATCAGAAGTATATCTTTTATACTAGAGTTGCGAATACTTTTTTTATGTACTGTCAGTTCGAAACAGCATACTTTGATTAAAGAGACTACTAAAAAAGCACCCCGTCATAAGCAGGCAAGCCAAAAATAACACCGCAAGAACCGTTAAAATTAAAATCTGTTTGAGCGATAGCGAGTTATTTTAATTTAGGTTTGTGGATGATTATTTTTGAGTGCAGGATGGTTAAGGCTAGATTTTTTGTCTTGTTTTACCTTGAGCGCAGTCGAAAGGTTTTCATCAATGGAAAAAGAATAATAGCTTAGAAAAAGATTTTTCTATGTAAAATCTAACTCGTTAATATGTAGACCGAGAGCGTTGGATTGAATCCATACAGATTTAAGAGCGGGAGGATAGCCGCAGTATCAGCGACCCGTACCGTGGTGTTAACGGAGCGTGCCGTGATATCAGCGATCCAAAACCGTGATATTAAAGAACCGTTACTACTCTAAAAAACAACTTTTATAACCTAAATAGTTGAGCTTATGGGATTCCGTAAGAATGTATAGATACTTTGTATTAGGTTCGCAAGAATTGTGAGAGCAACTCACTTTTATAGTTAATTAACAAATAACAATAACTCGTTAACAACTTTATTTTTAATAAAGTATTGGTTTTGATGTATTTGATAGTGTATAAAAATTGCTAAACGGTATGATATCCCATGTTCTTATAGGGATAAAATAGTTAAAGTTTGGTATATAACGAGTTGTAGTTGTACTGTATTAAAAAACAAACTTTATGAAAAAAAAATACCCTAGAGGTTCTGAGTGGAGAAAATGGGATTTACATGTACATACACCAGCATCTATTTACCACAGATATGGCCCAGAGACAGAAGCTACTTGGGAGAATTTTATAAAAGATATAGAAAACCTTCCTTCTGATTTTGCGGTATTAGGAATAAACGACTATTTCTTTATTGATGGATATGAGAAATTAGTTGAGGAAAGGAATTCAAATAATAGATTAAGTAACATAGACTTAATCCTGCCAGTAGTAGAGTTTAGAATAGACAAATTTGCAGGAGTTGACTTTGGCAAATTAAAAAGAATCAATTTGCACGTAATTTTTTCGAATGACTTGCCAATTGAGACAATAAAAAGTCAATTTCTTCAAACACTAGAACAGAGTTATTCTCTTGAATCTGGTGAGCAATGGACAAGAGCAATAACTAGAGAAAGTGTTGAAGAATTAGGTGCTAAAATTAAAAGCGGAGTTCCTCCAGAACAATTATCAAAATACGGAACTGATTTAGAGGAGGGATTTAATAATCTTAATGTAAGAGAAGATAAAATCTTTGAAGCTCTACAAAGAGACTGTTTCAAGGATAAATATATTGTAGCCATTGGTAAAACAGAATGGGCAGAATTAAAATGGACTGATGCTTCCATTGCAACAAAAAAATCAGTCATAAATAAAGCTGATATTGTATTTACAGCATCAGAATCCATCGAGGCTTTCGATAAAGCAAAAGGACAACTTACAGCACAAAAAGTAAATAATTTACTTCTTGATTGCAGTGATTCCCATTATCTATCTTCCGCTACCGATAAAGACAGAATCGGAAATTGTTTTACTTGGATTAAAGCTGACCCAACTTTTGAAGGTCTTATTCAAATACTTTATGAGCCTGAGGAAAGAATAAGTATTTCTAGTAACAATCCGAATCTCGAATTTGATAAACCATTTTTTTCTCAATTATCAATAAGTGATGAACTAAATATTTTCAAAGAAGAAGATGATATTCATTTTTCAAAGAATGAAAGTATTCCATTAAATCAAAATCTTGTAGCAATAATTGGTGGTCGTGGAGAAGGTAAAAGTATGTTAACAGATTATTTAGCGAGTAGTTTCATTGGTCAAGAACATTCCAAAGAAGGTGTTTTTAATAAAAATGGAGTTTTAAAACTATCCTACCAAAAATCAAATCAAACACAAACAGATTCTATTGAATTTGAATTAACAGAGGAAAAAAAAGCTATTGATTTCATCTACATAAATCAAGGAAGACTCAAAAATCTTGTTGAAAAAAAAGATAAACAGTTCCAACTTGCAAACTCGATAAGGAGATTAGCAAAGTTGAAGCAACCAGAGTTTAGTAGTGATTTAGATAAAAATGTTCGTGAATTGATTAACGAGTTCCACGAATTACAAAAATTCTTTGCTGTACAAAATGATGACGGAAATTTTATAAACTCAAAAGAATTTTTAGAAGCTCAAGAAAAGTCAATTAATGATTTCATTAGTAACATAACAACTAGCGAAAATAAGGACAAGCTAGAAAAGTATTCGGAGAATTTACGAGTTAGAAATAATCTTAATTCTAAATTAAAAGAGCTTTCTGAATTAGAAAGTGAGATAAAAAACTCAATTGAAAAGCTCAATGTTAAAATTAATTTAACGAATGGAGATTTAGATAAAATTTCTAAAATTGAGCTTTCTGCTCTTAAGAAGCAATTTGATGAAATCATTGAATGGAAAGCAGAAATTGAGAAAAAAATAGCTGAAATATCTAAAACAATTTCAGAAGTAAAAGAAGAATTCAAAGACTACAAAGGTGATTTAACAACTCTTTTAAACGATATTGACAAGTTTCAAAAAAGCTTATCTGATATACGAGAAAAAATCTCGGATTCTAAAATAAAGAAAGAGAGACTTGACAAATTACAGTCTATAATTTTTAAATCTTCAGATGAGGAAATTTCCCTAATCGATGAAATAAAGAAAGATTATGAAAAACAAGTCAAAGAACTAATTAGTAGTTGGAATGATTTTAAAGACGTGGATTCTAAAGACTCTCTAAATCCTTCGCAAAAAGCAATAATGAAAAATCTATTGACTGACCTAGAAATTGAAGTCAAAATAGATTTTGATATTGAAAAGTTCTATGATGAAATATACCATTGTATTGATGGAGCGAAATGGAGAATAAAAGGAAATAGAGAAGCTCAAAAAAACTCATTTGAAGTCAAAGATTTGGATTCATATTTTGAATTTTTGAAAAACAAATATTTAGAGTTTTATGTTAGTGATGGAATTCATAGTAAAACTTTAAAATCTAAACTTTTCTTTGAACCTGAAAGACAAAAATATCTCAAGGTATTTCCTATTTTAAAATATAAAGGAAAAGACCTGAATAAAATATCAGTTGGGCAAAAAGGAACCGTTTATCTAAAAATGATGCTTGCAACAGAAGCTTTTTCTAAACCCATAATTTTTGACCAGCCAGAAGATGATTTGGATAATGAATTTATAATGCAAAATTTAATATCACTTTTTAAGGAACTAAAACAATATAGACAAGTAATAATTGTAACTCATAATGCGAATCTAGTAGTCAATGCAGACGCTGAACAGGTTATCGTTGCCTCAAATGAAGATGGTTATCTTCAATATTCTAGTGGAAGTTTAGAAGATAATGAGATAAACTCGAAAATATGTCAAATTCTAGAAGGTGGTGAAATAGCTTTTGAAAAAAGGCGTAGGAAATATCAAAAAATCGGATAGAAATAACGTAGCACAACATTGTGTATAAGTAATAGCGGTTTAAGTGGTAAAACGTATAAAATGAAGGTCATTGCAAAACCGAAAGGTTTGTGAGTAGAAATCCGCTACTACTCATACACGTAACCTTTGGTAATAATAAACACGAACATTGTAAATTATTTCATAAGCCTAAAACCGAAATTTTTTTCGGTTTTCTTTTTTTTCAGCCTGTTGTTTTTTAGCATCCAAACGTTTGGCAATCGCTGCTTTCGAATAATTTTAAAATGATTCGTTTTTGGTGTATATTTACATCAAAACAAAAATTATGGCAAGGCAAAGTATTTCCTTAACGGAACCGAATGACGAATGGCTAAAAGCCCAAGTAGAAACCAAAGAGTACGCAAGTAAAAGTGAATTGGTAAATGATTTGATCCGACAAGCTCGAAAGCAACAAATCGAAATAGACTGGATTCGCGCTAAACTTGAAAAAGCCGAAAATAGTGGATTTACCAGCGACAGTAAAGCAACCATTTTAGCACAATCGAAGTCTTTGTTAGATGGCTAATTACCGATTAAGTAATGAGGCTAAAAACGACCTAATTAGCATTCACCAGTACGGAGTCAAAAAATTTGGGATAGTTCAAGCAGATACCTATTTCAATTCGTTTTTTAACTATTTTGATGTTATTGCCAAACAACCCTTTTCTTTTGAGTCGGTTGACTATATAAAAAAAGGCTACAGGCGTTGTGTTTGCGGAGTTGACAGTATTTACTATAAAATGAATGGACACATTGTTGAGATTATGGCAATTGTAGGAAAGCAAGATGTGAATGAAAAACTGTAGTAACATCTTGCAAAATTAAGAGCTATATTAAAACCGAAATTTTTTTCGGTTTTCTTTTTTTTCAGCCTGTTGCTTTTTAGCATCCAATCGTTTGGTAATCGCTGCTTTTTTAGGTTTGGTAGCTTTGCGTACTTTAGGCACTACTAAGGCTTGTGCTAAAAGGTTAAAAAAGCGTTCGGTAACCAATTCTTTATTGCGGTGTTGTGAGCGGCTTTCTTGTGAGCTTAGTATGAGTGTGTTTTCTTTAGAGAGTCTGTTAGCTAAGTTTTTAAGGAGCAGTGCTTTTTCTTTGTCCGAGAGTCCTAACGAGTCTTCAATAGTAAAACTTAATTCTACTTTAGAGGATACTTTGTTTACGTGCTGTCCGCCCGCACCAGAGCTTCGTACGGCTTTAAAGTTGAGTTCTTTTACAAGTTGTTCTTTGTTCATAGTGTTTGTGAATGCATTAAGGAATTAACTTCCAATGTCAGTTCGAATGGTTTTTATCAAGTGCTAACGAGATAAAAATTATACTTCGGCTACGCTCAGTAGCCCTATCGAGAACTATTCCAGCGTCTAAGTCCAGAATTCTCGATACAAATAATGCTCTTTTCAATCGCAAAATTCACTCGAATTGACAGCTTTAAAATTTTAGTCAACCTACTTTAATAGGTGCTACTGTATTCCTGTAAAAACAGGAGTTTCAAATATAAATAATCTATTGTTGTTTGTAAAGGGGCGTGAATAGTTAAAGATAAAAAGGAAAAGATTACTTCACGATTACTTCGACTGTACTCAGTGTCCGTTCGTAATGACGCAACTTGTCATTTTGAAGGAGTGTGCGACTGAGAAACCGCAAGGCTCAGCGGAGCTAAATCTTTTAGTTGAGAGTTAGGAGTTTTAAAGGGTGTTCGCTACTAGAATTAAACAGATTTCTCGTTATCTCTCGAAATGACGGGATGTTTTTAGGTTCGTCATAACGAGGAGTGCTAACGACGTGGTTATCTCACTTGAAAGAGTACTCGCTGTTCATTTTGTCTTGAAACAAAACGAACCAAAAATTCAAGAAGATTTAAATGAAATTTTTGAGAAGTGTCTCAAAACTGCTGATACATCTATCGCTTCATGCTTTTTTATTACTTCGTAATAACGCACTTCCGCTTGATGTATAGCTATTTCTAAAAATCTTCAGGTTGAGAGTAGGAAACTTTAAATGATGGTAGTTACTCTTATTGGTGAGATTTCTCCCTCTGGCGAAATGACATGAAATAAGGAATGACGTTTAGCGATATTTACATATCGTAATTAGGTGTGTCGGGTGATTGGTGCATAAAGTGCATGTCTAAATCGGTAAGAGTGTCGGAAAAAGAGTATAAGTTTTCTTTTTTAGTGAGTAATTCATCAATAATTGCGACCGCTTTTTTCAATCGGGTTTCTTTGTCGCCTTTTAACAACACATACGGACGGTTGTATTTTTTCAACGCATTTTCAAAGGCTTTAAACATTTCCAATCGTTGCTCAGGTCTGTCGCGTAAATCATCGGCTTCCCAAGGCGTATCGATATAGGTTAAGAAATAAATATCGTAAGTATTTGCAATGGCAGCCTCGTCTAATTTCGGGTCTACGAATCCGCCATAATACTCTTCAGAATATACTTTGGTTTCCAATAAATCGGTATCACAGATGAGTACTTTATCCGCTTTTTTAGCCAATTCATTTTCCAAGTCCATTTGTCCTTCAGCAATCGGAATTAAATCATGTTGCTCACAAGTTTTACGTTCGTTGTTCCACTTATCTTGCAAGTATTCACGCGCAAATTCGGGAGCCCAAACGGTATTATAATGACGTGCTAACTGACCAGAAAGGGTTGTTTTTCCTGTGCTTTCAGGTCCAAATAATACCACCTTTACAAGGTTGATGGGTTGTTGTGTAAGTGCTTTTTCCATGCTAAATATCCTGCAATTGCTATAAAGGTAAATAATAAATATTGAAAACTGGTAAAGGTAAATCCTTTATAAAAATAGAGAGGAACGGAGATGATATCACCAATAATCCAATAAATCCAGTTTTCTATTTTTCGTTTTGCCATGAGCCACATTCCTACAAAGAAAATGGCAGTAGTAACGGTGTCTACATAAGCTGTCCAGCTTGTCCATTTATCAAAAATGGTATACACAGCATAGACAAAAACTAAGGTGGCTACAAATATGGCTACACTTTGTTTTTTTTCTTTAGAGGTGGTTCTAGAAATAGGAGTTACATGGGTGGCGTCTACTTTTCGTGTCCAGATATACCAACCGTATACACTCATCATAAAGTAGTACCCGTTAATCATCATATCGCCTAATAATTCCCATTTTAACAAGAGGTACACAAAAATAGCAGTGCTTATCATCCCCGTAGGGAATACCCAAATTTTATTCTGTTTTGAATACCAAACGGATAAAAACCCAAAGATAACAGCAATAATTTCTAGCCAAACATCAATAGGATTGTAATCAGCATACTGCCCAAAAAGGAAATCAAAAAGTTGGCTCATAATCGCTACGATCGGTTTTTACGATTTTCATGAACAGCAATCCGTTGTCAATCAATTCAAAAGCATTTTTCAATTCAGAAGTCACCAAATGCATCACGGTATCATAATCTCCATATACCTGTGTACTCAAAGGATTCTCTAATACGGTTAATCCCGAGGCTCTTAATTTTTTGATGAAATTGATAATTGGTTCTTCAAATTCGTTCTGAAGCGGACTTAAGGTTAGTTCTACGGATATTTTCATGATTGTTCCTAATTAGAAAGATGCAAAGTTACTAAAGTTAAGTTGTTGTTACGCGGGAAAGGTTTTGGGAGTTTTTTTGGAGTGGCAAAGTTTCAGAGTCGCAAAGATGTAGAGCTTCAAAGTCTCATGGTGGCAAAGTTGTGATTCAGAGTAGGTATTTTTTAACAAGCACACACGCAGGTGAATCCTTCCATTTCTAAAAAGTGGATGTCGTACTCAGAGGTTTGTCCTTCGTACAAGATTTTTCCAGTGGTTTGATTGGTATCAAAAGAGAAGTCTTCAATATAAATGTTTTCTAAGAAGAGCAATTTTTTCTTTCCGTAGATTTTATACAAACTTTCTTTGGCACCCCAAACAATGGTGAGTTTACTAACTAACGCATCGTGGTTGGCAATAGATTTGTATTCTTCTATGGGGGTGAATTTGTGTGCGATTTTTACAATTTTGTCGCGCTGCATTTCAATATCTATCCCCACAGGTTGTGTATCGGAAATAATAATTGCCGAAAAGATGAATGAATGGGTTATTGAAATAAATTTGCCGTCTTTTAAATGTGGTTTTCCGTAGCCATCGTACAGTAAATCATCATCGGTATAGCCAACTTCTTTTAGTAAATGGCGTACGCTCATAAAGCCTCTTTGGTGTAAATCGGACTTCATGCTGTTTACTCTTTGCTGATTTCCTTTTGTTAAAGAAACGCCGTTAGAAAGTTGTTCAAAAGATTCTTCAATCTTCCAAATCAATGCTTTAGCATGGTTGTTTACCGTTAATGTTTTGTAAAGAGGCATATTTTAGAAAGTTATTTCGTAATTTTGCGACTCAAATTTAAGATACATAAATATACAAAAATATGAGCACAAAAACCGCGACATATGTTCCTTACAAAGTTAAAGATATTTCTTTAGCTGATTGGGGAAGAAAAGAGATTGAATTGGCAGAAGCTGAAATGCCAGGGTTAATGAGTTTACGCGAAGAGTATAAAGATGAGCAACCTTTAAAGGGAGCAAGAATTGCAGGATGTTTACACATGACGATTCAAACTGCGGTTTTAATTGAAACGTTACAGGCTTTAGGAGCTGAGGTTACTTGGAGTTCTTGTAATATTTTCTCTACGCAAGATCAAGCTGCTGCGGCTATTGCTGCTGCTGGAACTCCAGTATATGCTTGGAAAGGTATGAACGAGGAAGAGTTTGATTGGTGTATTGAACAAACATTATTCTTTGGTGAAGATAAGAAGCCATTAAACATGATTTTAGATGATGGTGGTGATTTAACGAATATGGTTTTAGATAAATATCCTGAGTTAGCTCCTGGAATTAAAGGGTTGTCTGAAGAAACTACGACTGGAGTACACCGTTTATACGAGCGTGTTAAGAATGGAACCTTACCAATGCCTGCTATTAACGTAAATGACTCGGTTACGAAATCGAAGTTTGACAATAAGTACGGATGTAAAGAATCTGCTGTAGATGCAATTCGTCGTGCTACTGATGTAATGTTAGCTGGTAAAAGAGTAGTGGTTTGTGGTTATGGTGATGTTGGTAAAGGTACTGCGGCATCTTTCCGTGGAGCTGGTTCTATCGTTACGGTTACTGAGATTGATCCTATTTGTGCGTTACAAGCTGCTATGGACGGTTTTGAAGTAAAGAAATTAGAAACTGTTGTTGGTAAAGCTGATATCGTAATTACGACTACTGGTAACAAAGATATCGTTCGTGCTGAGCACTTCGAAGCAATGAAGGACAAAACAATCGTTTGTAACATCGGTCACTTCGATAATGAAATCCAAATGACTTGGTTAAATGAAACTTACGGAGATACTAAGGTTGAAATTAAGCCTCAAGTTGATAAGTATACTGTTAAAGGAAACGATATTATTGTATTAGCTGAAGGACGTTTAGTAAACTTAGGTTGTGCTACAGGTCACCCAAGTTTTGTAATGTCTAACTCTTTTACAAACCAAACCTTAGCACAAATCGAGTTATGGAAAAATTCTGATGCGTATAAAAACGAAGTATATATGTTACCAAAACACTTAGATGAAAAAGTAGCAAAATTACACTTAGCTAAGATTGGTGTTGAGTTAACTGAGTTACGTGAAGATCAAGCTGAATATATTGGAGTAACTGTTGAAGGTCCATACAAACCAGAACACTATAGATACTAGATTATAGATTTTTAGAATCAAGAATCAAGACATAAAAAATCCCGCAACATAGTTGCGGGATTTTTTTGTGTACATTTGCAAAAATATGCTACAGAAATGACTCCTTTTGCTATGAATCAATAATTTAAATTTTACAATATGAAAAGAATTATACTAACATTAGTATGTGTATGTTTTTATACAAGAATACATGCGCAATGGACAAACACGGGTGATAATACCACTACAGGTAAAGTAACGGCAAAAGAGTATAAATTTCCTATTGAGTATTTTGATTTTTCACAAATGCCAAGAACACAATTAAGTCCTATGAGTATCAAGCTTTTTGACGATTATTATACACAAAGACCAGGGGGAAGCTCTCCCGACAATAACTCTTATGGAACATTATTAGCTGTTTATGGAAGATCTGGTCATTGGGAATCAAATATTTATTTAGGTGCCACAACAAAGAAAATGTATTTTAGAACTAGTACATGGGGCGGTGGCGGTGCAGAGAATGGTGTTACAGGAGACTTTCATGAATGGAGAACTTTGTTAGATTCTAAGAGTGATGTAAAAACGAGTGGGCTGTTGAAAGTTGAAGGTAGTGGGAATCATTATATTTCTAATGGCAATGTTGGTATTGGTACAGCAACTCCTTCTACAAAATTAGAAATAGAGGGTGGTAATAATGACGGGACAAACGTACCCATACTTAGAATTTCAAATAAAGATGTAAATGCTGTTGATAATCAGGTGTTAGGAGAGATTCAGTTTTATAACGGAGACGTAGATGGAAAACATATAAGTTCCTTTATTAGAAGTTTAGCAAAAGAAACTTATGGAAGAAAAGGGAGTCTTGTTTTTGGAACAACAGGAGTGAATAGCACAGATGCTGTAGAAAAAATGCGTATCGATGAAAATGGAAATGTAGGTATTGGTACAAGTTCTCCTCAAACCCCATTAGATGTTAAAGGAATTATAAAATCTACAGATGGGGCTGGAAACACGCTTTTTATGTCTTCAAGTTCAACAGGAAGTTATATTAGAATGTTTGGAAATCAAAACTTTAATTTGAGAAATACAGGAGGTGTTTCAATGATAAATTTCAATGCAACAAATGGAGGTGCTTATTTTAAAGGAGATATGTCAATAGGAACTATTTCATTACCAACAGGCTATAAATTAGCAGTTGCAGGTAAAACCATTACCGAAGAAGTGAAAGTACAACTGCAAACCAATTGGCCTGATTATGTGTTTAAAAAAGACTATAAGTTACCAACACTTACTGAGGTAGAACAATACATTAACGAAAAAGGACACCTAAAAAATATTCCGAGTGCTAAAGAAGTGAATGACAATGGAGGAATTGAATTAGGGAAAATGAATGCCAAATTATTGCAGAAAATAGAAGAATTAACCTTATATACTATTGAGCAGGAGAAGGAAATTAAAAAGCTTAAAGCAGCTAAAAAAGAAAATAACGAATTAAAAGAAAGATTAAGTAAGCTGGAGAAACTCGTACAAAAATTATTGTAAATAGAAGGACTTTACTTGCGAAGTATCTTTTAGCTATGAATTAATAATTTAAATTTTACAATATGAAAAGAATTATACTAACATTAGTATGTGTATGTTTTTATACAAGAATACATGCGCAATGGACAAACACAGGTGATAATACCACTACAGGTAAAGTAACGGCAAAAGAGTATAAATTTCCTATTGAGTATTTTGATTTTTCAAAAATGCCAAGAACTCAAATATCTCCAATGAGTATAAAATTATTTGATGATTACAATACTCAAAGGCCTGGAGGGAGTTCCCCAGACAATAATTGGTATGGAACATTATTAGCAATAAATGGAAGATCTAATCATTGGGAAAATAATATTTACTTCGGAGCAGTTACTAAAAAAATGTATTTTAGAATTAGTAGACATACCGGAGCTATCGCAGAAAACGGTGTTCAAGGAGATTATAATAACTGGAGAACTTTGTTAGATTCTAAGAGTGATGTAAAAACGAGTGGGCTGTTGAAAGTTGAAGGTAGTGGGAATCATTATTTTTCTAATGGAAATGTAGGTATTGGTACAGCAACTCCTGAGCAAAAATTGGATATTGTAGATGGAAGTATTCAGTCAAGAAATACCGTAAATGGAAGAAAAATTAAATTAGATGCAGGAAATGGAAGTATTGATTTAACCGGAGGTACTATGCAACTTAATCGATTTAGTACTAATAATATTTCTTTAGCTAGAGGAGGTGGAAATGTGGCTGTAGGTACACTTTTAGCACCAACAGGCTATAAATTAGCAGTTGCAGGTAAAACCATTACCGAAGAAGTGAAAGTACAACTGCAAACCAATTGGCCTGATTATGTGTTTAAAAAAGACTATAAGTTACCAACACTTACTGAGGTAGAACAATACATTAACGAAAAAGGACACCTAAAAAATATTCCGAGTGCTAAAGAAGTGAATGACAATGGAGGAATTGAATTAGGGAAAATGAATGCCAAATTATTGCAGAAAATAGAAGAATTAACCTTATATACTATTGAGCAAGAAAAAGCATTACATGCTAAAGATGTTAAGTTAAAGAAGCTAGAAGATGAAACAGGAAAATTAAAAGAACGATTGGCGAGAATAGAGGCTCTTCTATTAAAAAGATAATAAAAAATCCCGCAACTTAGTTGCGGGATTTTTTTATGCTGTTTATAAACGTTTTGTTTTATTCAGTAGGAATACGCTCATCAATCATTTTTAATGGCATATCTTCCATTAAACCAATTAGGTCTAATATATCTCTTACTTTTTCTTCTTCTTCCGCTTGTTCTGTTACAAACCATTGTAAAAAGATTTCAGAAGTGAAATCGCCTACTTTTCTTGCGGTTTTAAATACGTGGTGAATAGATTTGGTAACTTCTATTTCTGCATCTAACGAAGCTTCAAAAATAGCTCGTAAGCTTTCAAATTCGTGAGCAACTTCAGTAGCTATAGGTGACATTGCACTACCGCCATTATCGTTAATGAATTTGAATATTTTCATCATGTGCTCTCTTTCTTCTTCCGCTTGCTTATAAAAGTATGCTGCGCTATTTCTAAGTTCTCTTTGATCGCACCATGATGCCATGGCTAAGTATTTAGAAGAAGCGTGTTGCTCCATCGTTATTTGGTGGTTTAGCAAATCAACTACTTCCACATCTAAAATCATGTCTCTTCTTATTGCTGTTTCCATAATATTTTGTTTAGTTTTAATACTATAAAGATACAGATTATAAGGCTTTAAAAAGAATGGAGTGCCTAATTTAAAGCTAGTCTTAGTAAAGGGTTTTCTGTTTGAAAACAGATAAAAGAAGTTCTCTTAACTCTATAAGTTGAGGTACTTCTAGGAATAATAGGTGTTTGTTGTCTGCTGCAAAAAGGAGTATGAAGTTGTCTCCATCGATAATCGTTTCTAATGATTCATAAGAAGCGTATTCTAATACTTTTTTCCTGAAGGCTAATAGCTGACAGAAAGTAAAGTCGATTACTTTATAGCCTAAATCTAGTTGGTAGCAGTTTCTGCCACCGCAAGATATTTTAAATGATAATTCTTCTATAAAAAAATTCATTCGGCAAATATAATTATTTTTAATAAATCTAAAGAAGAATAATATAAGCAATAAAAAAGCCCACTAATTAGTGGGTTTTTTTATTATAAACGTCTTTTAAGACTAGATATTTAATGATTCAAATAACTCAACTAATTTAGGATTAGAAGGTCTTGGAGCATTAGAGTCTACAATTTTTCCTTCTGGATCTAATAAAATAAATCTTGGAATTCCTGATACTCTGTACGCATCCATAAAAGCGTTGTCTTCTTTAGCATATAATTGTACACCCGATAATTCTTTATCAACAATCATTTTTTTCCAAGTTTCGTAGTCTTTTTGTCTGTCAACAGAAATACTTACAAACTCAATATTTTTATTGTGGTATTTTTCTTCAACTTTTTTTAAGAAAGGAATTTCGTTTTTACATGGTTGACACCAAGTAGCCCATAAATCGATATACACATATTTCCCTTTTAAATCATCTAAAGAAGTAGTGCCACCCGCATTGTTTTCATAATCAACAAACTTAGGAGATTCAGCACCTTTAGCTAAGTTTTTAGCAATGTATTGCTTGTCGTTATACATTTTAGTTAAGTACTTTTCTAAACCAGTAATACTTTGTTTTTGGTTTGCAACGAACGTAGAATCTAATGAAGCTCCTTCAAATCTTTTGTTAAAGTCGTCAACAAAAGAAGAAATTTTAGATCTGAAATCTAACTCCGGCAAATCCATTAATTCTTTATCTCCAAATAATTTTTCTTGATTTAAAGAAGATTGAGCTAAGAAAGCACTTTCTTCAAAACCAGCACCCGTATAAGTTATCGTTTCATCAAATTCTTTAGCATCAACTGTTACGTTAATATCGGCTCCATTTTTTAAGTATAAAGTAGCGTATTCTTTACCATCAAAAAGTCTGTAGAAACCATCTTTTACATTCATAGTATCTTTAAAGGTTCCGTCCTCACCAACTTTAATTACTTTGTTGAATTTAAATTGAGGGTTAGAAATAGTAACTGTTTCAGAGTTTTTGTTGGTAATTTTTCCAGAAAAAGTCACATAATCTTTTTGCTCCTCTTTACATGAAACTAAGGCAATAGAAAATGCCAATAAGTAAACTAGTTTTTTCATTAGGGTGTATGTTTAATTTTGCTGTTTAGCGTTATAATAAGCGTCTAAATTAGTGATTTTAAATGAAAGCACAATTTTTTAACATTTCCCTAACTGTTTTTTGAAGCCCTAGGCTTGCTTGAATTTTAATGTCATAATTATCCCAACCAACCTTCACGGTCTAGACTTCTGTATTGAATAGCTTCGGTAATATGTTCGGATTGTATGTTTTCGGAAGAAGTTAAATCGGCAATAGTACGAGATACTTTTAAAATTCTGTCATAAGCCCTAGCCGATAGGTTTAATCTTTCCATGGCTATTTTTAATAAGTTCTTACTTTCTTCTGATAATTTACAAAATTCACGAATTTGCTTTACATTCATTTGTGCGTTGTAATGAATGTTTTCAAAGTCTTTAAATCTAGTTGTTTGTATTTCACGAGCATGGGTAACTCTTTTTCTAATATCTACGCTACTTTCTCCTTTTCGTTCGTCAGAAAGTTTATCAAAAGGCACTGGAGTTACTTCAATGTGAATGTCTATTCTATCTAACAAGGGGCCAGAAATTTTACTTAAATATCGTTGCATTTCGGCAGGAGAGGAGGTGACAGGTGAGTCAGGATTATTGAAATATCCTGAAGGACTGGGGTTCATACTTGCTACTAACATAAAACTACTAGGGTAGTTTACAGTAAAACGAGCGCGTGATATGGTAACTTCTCGATCTTCTAAAGGTTGGCGCATTACTTCTAAAACAGTACGTTTAAACTCGGGTAGTTCATCTAAAAATAACACACCATTATGTGCCAAAGATATTTCACCTGGTTGCGGATATTGCCCTCCACCTACGAGTGCAACATCAGAAATAGTATGATGTGGAGAACGAAAAGGACGCTGATACACCAAGCCAGTGTTTGTTACTTTTCCAACTACAGAATGAATTTTTGTGGTTTCTAAAGCTTCTTGTAAGGTCATAGGAGGTAGAATGGAAGGCAAACGTTTTGCTAACATTGTTTTACCCGCTCCTGGAGGTCCAATAAGAATAATATTATGTCCGCCAGCTGCAGCAATTTCCATACAACGCTTTATAGATTCTTGTCCTTTTACATCAGCAAAATCAAATTCTGGAAAGTTGATATGTTTGTAAAATTCAGCCTGAGTATCAACGGTTGTAGGTTCGATTTGCTTGTTGCCATCAAAATGATTGACAACTTCCATAATATTGTCTACTCCAAGAATATTTAAGTCACTAACAATAGCAGCTTCTTTAGCATTCTCTTTGGGTAGGATAAAATGTTTAAAGCCTTCTTCACGTGCTTTGATAGCTATGGATAAGGCTCCTTTTATGGGTTGTAAACTTCCATCAAGAGAAAGTTCTCCCATAATAATATATGCATCAATATGTTCTGATTTTATTTGATTGGAAGCCGCTAAAATCCCAATAGCTAAGGTTAAGTCATAGGCAGCACCCTCTTTACGAATGTCGGCAGGTGCCATGTTAATAATAATTTTCTTTCCAGGAAATTTGTAGCTGTTGTTAGTTAAGGCAGCAGAAATTCGATACGAACTTTCACTTACAGCTTTATCAGGTAACCCCACCAAGTGGTATCCTATACCTTTATCCATATTTACTTCAACAGTAATTGTAGTTGCTTCAATACCAAAAACAGCACTTCCATAGACTTTTACTAGCATATTTTTCTCTTTTCGTTAAAGATAGAGAAAAAAATAAAAGTTATTGTAATTGCATTTGCTGTGGAGTCCAACGAGTTGGATTATTCTTTTTTAAGAAGCCTTTTAAAAGATTGTTGTTCTGATAATCGATATAATCATCATAAATTAAGGCTGTGGGCTTTTTACTAAGTTTGTTAAATGGGATAGAGAAAGTATTGTTGTCAATATCTTGTTGACTTACAATAAAAAATGAGAATCCTGTTAAATCTAGATTTTTGTTTATTGTTGATGAATCATAAAAAAGAGTTGATACCTTAGAAAAGGTGTAAATACTTTTAGGTGTTTTCTCTTTTTTATCGACTTCTTGGGCAGTAGCAGTAAACATAGCTGCTATTAAAAAAAGGGTGGTGATGCTATTTTTCATAAAGTTCCATTTATAAAAAGAGTACCAATAACTATGCCTTTTTCGACATAGGAAAGAGGGACTTATATATTTTACGGATGCCAATAAATATTAAAATCACTGCAATAACAGCTACTATAGGCAAAAAAATGGAAAAGGCAGTCATTACTATTGAAGTGCCTGTTTCTACAGTTGAAATAACAGGGTTGGCAATTCCACCAGTTGTTGCGGTAGAGCTAAGTCGAGTAGAAGCAGCAGTGCCCTTAATGGCTGTAGCGGTTCCTCCACCAGCTATAATTGCCAAAGCCCAAGTGATTACCGGAGATAAATCAGCTACAGTTGAAACCATTACAGCAGTACCAGCAATAGCAGCTAATGGAATTGCTACAGTATCGAGTAAGTTATCAAACCAAGGAATATAATAGGCAAATATTTCTAATATTGTAGCGACTCCCAAGGTTATAATAGCTGGTGAACTAGCTACCCATAGCCAGTTTTGATTTAAAGGGATAAGGTTATAATATCCTGCTAAACTCAATGCAAATAGCGGTAAAAACACTCTAAAGCCTACTGAAGCGGCTAAGCCTATTCCTAAAAATATACTGATAATAGTTTCTGGTGTCATATATTTTTTATTGAAAGATATAAAAAAAGCCTCTTTTTAAAAAGAGGCTTTAAATATTATAATACGAATACTAAAATTAGTTAGCGTTGAATCTGTCTAAACCAGTTTTTAACCAATTGTAGTAAGTTGTATGATCTGTATATTGTTGAGGTGAGTTTAATACCTCTAATTCTGGACTCATTAACACATAGAATGGTTGAGAAGCTGTTTTAAAGTTAGCAGCTTGTAAAGTTGCCCATTTATCACCATAAGTTCTAATTCTCTTTACTTTTCCATTAGATTTGATAAAGTCGAATTGCTCTTCTTCTGGTAACATTCTTTGGTGGTCATCTACATATAATGAAATTAATACATAATCGTCATTAATTAAAGAGTAGATGTTTGGTTGACTCCAAATATTCTCTTCCATTTTACGACAGTTAACACATGCCCATCCTGTAAAATCTAATAATACTGGTTTGTTAACTGATTTTGCGTAAGCAATACCTTCATCAAAATCTTTAAAACAATTTAAGTTAAGCGGACAGTGATTGTCTTTTTGATAGATACTGTGGAATTTAGGTGGAGCAAATCCACTTAATAATTCATTTTGACTCCATGCTGGTTTCTCCATAACACCTGGTGCTAAATACACCGCTAAACCTAATGCACCGATTCCTATTAACACTCTAAAAAGAGTCATTTTTCCATATCGTTTACCAATAAATCCAAATAAGTAAAGAGCTAATAAAAGTGCAATTAAAGCCCAGATACCAATAAAGATTTCTCTTTTTAATAATCCCCAGTGACCTACTAAATCAGCATTTGATAAGAATTTGAAAGCAAAAGCTAATTCAATAAACCCTAAAACAACTTTAACAGTATTTAACCATCCACCAGATTTTGGTAAGGTGTTTAACCAGTTAGGGAACATAGCGAACAAAGCAAATGGTAATGCTAAAGCTAATCCAAACCCTACCATACCTACTGATAATTGCATAGCTCCACCGCTTAACGATCCTGCTAATAATGACCCTAAAATTGGTCCTGTACAAGAGAATGATACAATAGCTAAAGTTAATGCCATGAAGAAAATTCCGATTACTCCTCCAATATTAGAAGCGCTATCTGCTTTATTACTCCAAGAGCTAGGTAATGTTAATTCGTAAAAGCCGAAGAACGAACCAGCAAAGAATATTAGAATAACAAAGAAGAATAAGTTTAACCAAATGTTCGTTGAAATACTATTTAATATTTCAGGATCTAATGTATCTAAGAAATGGAAAGGTAAACTTATTAACCCATAAATTAATACGATAAAGAAACCGTATAAAACAGCACTACCAACACCTTTTCCTTTTTTCTCGGTACGTTTGGTGAAAAAAGATACCGTTAAAGGAACCATTGGGAATACACATGGGGTTAAAAAAGCTAATAACCCACCTACAAAACCTAATAAGAAAATATTTAATAGGCTATTGTCTTCCTCTTCACCTGAGCTTGATTCAGTTGAGCTTTTTAATAAAACAGTGTTTTTTAAGTCTAAGTTTAAAGTTTGAGATAACTCTTTACTTTTATCATCAACTTCAGCAACAGTTTGTGCTACTTCTTCTCCGGTTAATGAAAATGTAAAATCTTCATCAAAAGGTAAACAGTATTCCTTACATACTTGCGCGTCAAGATTTAAGGTGATTTTTGTTAAAGTAGTGTCAGAAAGAGTAATTCGTTGTACTATTTTACCTTCTTCAACAAAAAAGATTTCATCTTTTCCCCAGATTTCACTAAACTGAGTTTCTGTTTCACTTTCTTTGGCTTTACCATTTAAGGTATATCCAGATTGTCCTTCTGCTGGTGTAATTGTCATAGGTAGTGAAGCATCTTCTGGATTATACTGAGAGTATAAATGCCAGTCTTCAGCAATTAACACGTCAAAAATTAAGTCGTACTCAGTATCAGAGATTTTCTCTACTTTAGGAGTAACAACTACGGGGTTATCATCAGATTGAGAATAAACCGCTAAACCTATGAATAATAAAAATAGAGTAAAGAATTTTTTCATTCTATATGTAGTTTGATGGGGTTAATTAAATACTAATTTTTAATAGTTTGGTTGTTTTTTCTGTGGGTAAAAAGCGTCTATCTTGTCGTTTTCCTACTATCCAAATAATCTCGTTTTTACTGGAACAGAGCAACCAAATTTTATTTTTGTTTACTATTGATATTTTTTCGTCTTTAAAATACTTACTTACTTTTTTTTTGCCTAACATGCCCTTAGGATAAAAAAAGTCACCGGATTTCCACCGTCTAAGTTTAAGGGGGAAGTTAAGTAATTCATTATCAACGTAAATACTTTTATTGTCAGTATTTGTTTTCCTTTGAACCCTTTTTAGTAGCAGCTTAATTGGCGCTGTAATTTCTTTGTTTTCCTCCCTACTAATGAAATATTCTTCCTCGAAAGAACTTTTTTCATTAGTGCGTAAAAGTAATAAAAAATCTCTGTCTTTCCACAAAGTATAAAATTTTGTTAAAATTTGCTTGCCAGATTGTGCATAAATCAAGTTGTAAACATCGTTCCATTCCTTGAATTCATAGGGCTTTAACAGCTGATATAGGTATGCTTTTGGATTGGATAATTTTAACAGTTTTTCAATGCTAATTTTTAACAAATCACCCTCGTTTGAGACTATTTTATGAGTAATTTCTGCTATTTTATCATTAACAATTTGTTGAGATTCTTTTAAATGATCAATTGTTTTGTTGAAATTGTTTAAGATATTGGGATTCAGTTCTTTTAGTGTTGGTGTTATTTGATGACGAATCTTATTTCTCAAATATTTAGTTTCTGCATTACTTTCATCTTCCCGCCATTCAATATTGTTGTGTTGAGCAAAGGTTAGAATCTCTTCACGAGAAAAAGGAAGTAACGGTCTAATGATATTTCCATTAATTGAAGGTATTCCAGTCAAACCTTCTAATCCCGTACCTCGAGAGAGATTAATTAAAAAGGTTTCTAAATTATCATCAGCATGATGCGCTGTTAATATATAATCAAAAGTATTTTCTTTGCTTAAGGTGTCAAACCAATGGTAACGTAACTCTCTTGCTGCTAGTTGTGTTGATAATTTATTTTTAGTTGCATATTCATTCGTGTTAAAGTGTGTTGTAAATGTTTGAATGCTCAAGCTTTTTCCTAATTCTTTAACAAATACTTCGTCTAAATCACTTTCTTTTCCTCTTAATTGAAAATTACAATGCGCTAATGAAATATTGAAATGTAGCTGATGTAATAGGTGTACTAGTACCACACTATCAACTCCTCCTGAGATAGCAATTAGCAACTTTTTTTCTTTTAAAAAAGAAAATTGTTCGTCAATATGTTTTGCTAATTGTTGGAGCATGGAAATAATAATTATTGTAATTGAGTGTTTAGCCAGTTTACAACATCTTGTAACATTTCTTCTTTACATAAGTCATTTTGTAATTCATGATACCCACCTTCGAATAATTTTATACTAGCTTTAGTAGTATTGTTTGCAAAAGCTTCTGTGCCTTTGTAATCAATAATTTTATCACCTGTACCATGTAATAAGAACATTGGTGTTTTTAAAGAGGAGGCATTTTTAATAGCCCATTCACCAGCATCAATAAAAGATAAAGAAAAATTAGGACTCACCTTATCATGAACTAATGAGTCATTACGATATTTTTCAACTTCAATAGGGTCACGAGATACATCATTAGCATCTAACTCATTTCCTAAAGTAACAGAGGGAGCTATTTTTTGCATTACTTTTCCCAACGAAAGTTTCCAAGCAGGTGGCTGAAAAGCCAAACGTAAAAAAGGACTGGTAGCGATGACTCCGTTTAGATGGTGATTTTCTCTAAGCGTGTAATTAATTACAGTGTTACCTCCCATAGAATGCCCATATAAAAAGGTAGGTTTGTTACCAAAAACCTCTTTCGCTTTTTCAATTAGTTTGGTTACACTTTTTAAAACATAATTGTAACCTGGGTTATGTCCTCTTTTTCCTGTTGTTTTTCCATGTCCGAAGTGATCAAAAGCAATTACTCCAAAATTATTATCAGTAAGCTTTTTTGCGACGTGTTCATACCTTCCAGAATGTTCTCCCATTCCGTGAATAATTACAACGATGGCTTTAGCAGTTTCTGGTTGCCAATATTGACCAAAAAACTCAGTTTTATGAAAATTGAATGTAAATGTATGGTGTGTCATTAGTCTCTAGTAATGTTTCCGTCTTCTAAAATATTAAAAATAATAGTAGAAGGAGCGTCAGAAATATATTCAACTAATTCAATACTGTTTTTATTAAGAGTAGAGGTGGTTTTTAACATTCCTTCTGCTATTTCATCATAAGCCAATACTTGACTATTAATTATATTGAATTGTTTATCGTAAGTAACCAACATAGAGATTAACTCAGTATTATTTGGATAGAAATAATATACTACCGATTGAAAGTTTTCTGATATTTTAGGAAGATAAGAAATACCAATTTTAGCGTTTTTCTCATTTAATTGTTCTTCGAAAATTGAAGGAAGTTTTAAAAGCTCTTGTTGTGGTTTGGTTAATAATTTACCCTCTACATGATTGCTAAAGTTTGTACTGTCAACCAAAGGAACATTTTTAGTAGGATAGTCGTTTAAAAATGAATACTTGTTTGCTTTACAAGACGTCATTGATGCAATAATAGCAACGAACAGTATAAGTTTAATTGTGTTTTTCATCTCTTTATTTTTTGTAATAGTTTTTTGATTAGAAATACTTTTTTCTGAGTATTTGCTATAAATATAGTTAACTTTTGTTAGTGTGCGTTAAAACATATTTCATAGCCTTGGCTTTGAGTAAGCATTCTTCATACTCCTTTTCTGGAGTAGATTTTGCTGTAATAGCCCCACCAACGGAGTATGAAACGTATTTGTTATCGGAATTGTATAAAATACTTCGGATAACTACGTTAAAATCGAAGTCACCATTTGGAGTAAAATAGCCTATGGTTCCAGAGTATAAACCACGTTTGGTTTCTTCTAATTCTTCAATGATTTTCATGGCAGAAATTTTTGGAGCTCCAGTCATACTCCCCATTGGAAAGGTGTCTTTAATTACATCGACTGGATGTGTGGTGTTCTCAATTTCTGAAACGATAGTAGAAATCATTTGATGTACTTGCTTAAAGGAGTATACTTTACATAGTTCTTCTACGAAAACACTTCCTTTTTTAGCTGTTCTCGATAAGTCGTTACGAACTAAATCTACAATCATAATATTCTCTGACCGTTCTTTTTCGTCACGAGCTAAATCAAAAGCTATTTTTTCATCTTCAATCGGGTCAATTAAACGTTTTGCTGTCCCTTTAATAGGTTGCGAAATAATTTTAGAATCTTCTTTTCTAAGATATCGTTCGGGAGTTGCTGATAGTAGGTAATGATTGTCGTTTCTAAAAAACGTTGCAAAAGGAGGTTCTGATATTTTGTTTAATTGTGTGTATACTCTATAGGGATTTATAACAGTGTTTTCTGCATAGAATTCTTGACAGAAGTTAGCTTCATAAATATCTCCTCTATGTATATGTTCTAATACTTTTTCTACTTTTTGATGGTATTCATCTTTATGGATACGTAATTTTATTTTTACGTCATCAGTTCCCTCTTGTTGAGAATGATCAATAGAAGGGTTCGTTTCAATAATGTCTTCAAAATCTTCTTCCAATTCATCATCAATCATTTGTAAGTAGTGAAATTCAACTGTGTTTCCTTTGATGAAAATTAATTTTTGAGGTTGAAAAAAATACAAGTCAGGAAAATGAAGCCCGTCAAAATTATTAGAGGTTAGTCTTTCAGTATCATTTTTAACATCATAACTAATGTAACCAAAGATGTAGTCTTTGGTGAAAGACTGATATTCTTTTAGTTTATCAAAAGCATTATAGTAATCTGTTTTGATAGAAGTAAACTCTTCTACAGCCAAAGCGCAATCAAAAGAGCTGTATTGTTGCTCATAGTTATTAGAATCTAGCCAAATAGCTGTTTCAAATTGTGTAGCCCAAACAAACAGTTTTTGCTTGAAGAGCTCAGGGGTGTCTATAGAAAAAATACGGACGGTTCTTGACATCGCCACAAAAATAAGAAACCCGATAGAAATACTGCTATCGGGTGTAGGTTTTATACGATTTTAAAGTTTATTCTTTTTGTTGTAAATTCAACTAGTTGATTCCTAGTTCTTTCCAGTGGTTACTGTAAAAATTTGAGGTTTCTAATAATTGTTCATGGTTTCCTTTTATAGTGGTTTCTCCTTTTTCTAATACATATATCGTATCGGCATATTTTTTTAGGGTTTCTAAACGGTGGGAAATAAATAGTACGCCCATTTGCTCTTTTAATTTAGTAATTAATTGGATACTGAATTTTTCAGTTTTTCTGTCCATAGCAGCAGTGGCCTCGTCTAAAATTAGTAGTTGTGGTTTTTTATATAAAACACGTGCTAGGGCTATGATTTGTTTTTGTCCTCCTGATAAATTCACTCCTTCTTCTCCTAGTATGGTAGCATATCCTTGCGGAAACTCTTTAATGAATTCTTCAAAACCGTGTTCTTGACAAAATTTCACAATGTTTTCTGGGGTGTCTTCTCTTCCTAATAAAATATTGTCTAATACATTGCCGTTAAAAATGGTGATTTCTTGTGGTACAACTCCTACTAAGTTTCTCCAGCTAGTTAACTCAATATCGTTAAGAGTGTCTTTTTTGTTGATAATGATTGTCCCGTTTTCAAAATCGTAGAATTTCTGTAGTATTTGTCCTAAGGTACTTTTACCGCTTCCGCTTTCTCCAACAATTGCTGAGAGTTCTCCTTTTTTTATGGTAAGGTTTACTTTTTTTAGTAGTTGACTTCTGCCTGCAAAACGAAAAGATAGGTCGTTTATTTGTAGGTGTTCAAAATTTGTGAGTTCTATTGTTCCTTGTTTCTCTTTTTCTATCGATGTAAACTCAAACATACGGTTAAAGGCTATTTTTGCTTCGTTTATAGGTATGGTAATTAGTGCTAAGTTGGTTATTGATGGTAATAGCGAGCCTGCAATACCTAATATTGCCATTAGTTCTCCTAATAGCATTTGCTTTTGATATACTTGGTATGAGGTATATGATAAAATAGCCATTAAAAACAAGACTCCTGCAATACCTGAGAGTAGTGCTAAACGTACATTTATTTTGCCTAAATCAACAATTTTATTTTGCAGGTTACCAAATACTAATTGATTTATCTTTTGAAAGAATGATTGCCTGTTGTAGTTTTTTATAGTGGCTATGCCTTGCATTGAGCTGATGTAATTGCTTTCGTTTAGGGCATAACTTTGCATGACTTCTTTTTGCGATTTGATAATTTTATGATTGAATCGGTATATTATGAAAAAGTAAATAGGCAAACTAACCAAAGCGATAATACCTACTTTCCATGAGTAGAAAAATAAAAAACCAAACGATACTAATACAACTAAAGCATCAATAACTACATTGCTGGCTATGAACTTGATTACTTTTTGCACTCTGTTTGTATCGTTTAATCTCGCTACTAATTCTCCTATTTTACGGGTGTCAAAAAAAGGTTTTGGTAAATGGAGTAAAGAGGTGTAAAAAGAGTCAATTATTCGGTTGTTGAAGTCTTTTGATTGTCTTATTAATAACAATTCTCTTAAGGAGGTAAAGCCAACTCTTACTAGTAACAAAAAGGTTAGAAGCCCAATGCCCGATATTAATTTTTTGGTGTTTTGTGATGGTAAAATATCATCGATTAGTTTTTGAGAAAATACAGACATTGCCATTCCTAATACGGCAATTCCTACTCCTAGTACGATACTTGTGGTGAGTAATTGCTTATCTTCTTGTAATAGTTGAAAAAACCATTGTTTTTTTGACTTTTTTGTTTCTTCCGCTTTTATAAATTTTTCGTTAGGGCTTAGGGTTAAGCAGGTTTTAGAAATCCATATTTTTTCTAGTTCTTCTTTAGTAAGGGTTGAAATTCCTTTTCCTGGGTCGCCTATGATGAACTGGTTGTTTTTAAACCCATAACAAACCACGTAGTGTTGTAATTTGTTTTCTAGAAGTACGTGTAGTATTAATGGGGCATCATGATCTATCAATGCTTGAATGTCTGCTTCGTTACCTTGTGCTGTAAAACCTATTTGGTTGGCAGTTTGATATAGACCTAATAAGGTGGTTCCTTGGCGTGTTGTACCGCTTAATTCTCTTAATTTTTCTATGGAGTTTGCTCCTCCGTAATATTGAATTAACGATAATAAACAGGCCACTCCACAATCAGATTGGTCATGTTGTAATACATGGGTTTTATGAATGTTTTTTTTGTTCATAAATTTATTTTCTAACAGGGTTTACACAGTTTTTACAAAAAATAAGTCACTATTTAACTTTTAAACTTTTCAATTATGTCGGTTTCATTTTTTTTTTGATAAAAAACGAAACAAAAAATCAAGTCTAAACAAGGAAATTACTCCGTATCGTTCTCTCAGTAAACTTCATGCGTTGTGCTCCGCACCGCAATTCTGTTTCTTCGTTCACTATTTCTACGTTTAGACAGGGATACTGCTTTTTGGTAATGATATATTTACTATAACAATACAGTATCTTCTCCTTCATTCAAATCAACAAAACATTTCTTTTGTCTAAAATTTACTTTTCATACCATTAAAATGTATTTTTTCTTTCATGCCATTTTTGTTACGGAATGACTTTTAAAATATCTTCTATTTTGGTAGCTCCTTTAAATTTTTGCAGTAGTTCTTGGTTTTTGTTATATACTACGATATAGGGTATAGAGTTTACATCGAAAATAGTGGCAAACTTAGCCTTGGTATCTTCTAAGAAAGTAACATTTTTTTGATTATCTAATTTATAGCTTATAGCAAACTGTATGATTTGCTCTTTTTTTTCATAAGAAACAAATATCAATTGCGTGTGTTTAAAATCTTGTAAGCGTTTTTGAATTTTTGTAGCTTCTGATTGACAATAGTCACACTCAGTATTAAAGTATACAAAAATCGTAGGTTTGTTTTGTAGGTTGTTTTGTGTAAAAATTTCTCCGTTTAGGGTTGTAAAAGAAAAATTAGGGATGGTTTTAATACGTTCAGCGACCTCTTTTTTATGGTTGAGCTTGGTGGTTATTTTATAACCTAAAAAAGTAACAACTAATACCAATACAATTCCTATAAACAATTTTAGTTTTTTCTTCATTATATTATTTTTATTAACTATTTTTTCATTTCGACTACGCTCAATGAACTTTTTGAACTAACCTTAGACTAGGTTAGGTTTAAGGTTAAAAACATCACTAACCCTAACCAAATAACCAAACCAGTACCATAACTAGCTGCGGTGATTTCAAAACTTTTCCAATAGTTGTTTTTTAACAGTTTGTGTACTCCATATACCAGTACAAAAAAGTAGGCTATTTCAAATAAGTTAATGGTTTGTAAAGGGTATATAAGCCAAGGTTCTAAATTTTCAATATCTAAAAAATTAATATAGCTTAGAGGATAAAACTGCTGAATGTCTTGTAAGGTATAGTCTGTTTTTATAAATAAAAAATATAGTAGTTTTACAAAACCTACCAATACTAATACAAACTCTCCTAATAGGGCTGCTCTAAATAATTGTTTAAATTTTATCTTGTTTTCAGTGTCGTAGAAAAATAACCCTATGTTTAAGCATAAAGCTACCAAACCAGACCTTAATAAGATTATTAAAGGAATTATTAAGTGAAATAACCATTCCCAGTTGTTTTTTTTCTCGATTGCTTCATTAAGCAAATCTTGTGATAAATTTTCAATATAATATTCGTAAACTAGTTTATTAATATTTAATGTATAGTTAGTAATCTCTATGCAAAAAATAGAGATTACTGAAATTATAATTAATATGATGTAGTTTCTCTTATACATAAATATTAATTTTCTCCCTTTTTATTAAGAATAATAGTCTTCTCAAGATATACCAAAATAATTAATGCTATTATGATTAAAGGAATTGATACTTCTATTGTAAAGACTGATTCTGATACAATGAAATAAGATAGAATACATATAATTATAAATAAAACAATAGAAATACTCCGATAATATTTAATTTTCATATTTAAAATTTTTAAAGGCATTGTAAGAAAAATCAAACAATGCCTAGCTTAATTTTTAAGCTCTTAATGCTGCTGCTGTTCCACAAGCTATAAGCGCACCTGCTAAAACAACATTTGCTCCAGGTACAGCAGAACCTACTGCTATTGCATATATTGCAATACCTCCACGAGCAAGAGTTAAACCTGCACATAATCCATCAAAGAATCCTTCTCCATGAATATTTTCCATTTGATTTAATTCTAATCTTTTCATACTTCGAAAATTTTATTTATTATTTAACAATCCTTATTAAAAACTCCATTAATCCATGTTGCAGCAGCTCCAGCTATATATATTGCACCACCTATTCCAGTGCCCCCTGACGCGGCAGTAATAAAACCTCCAATAAGAAGTCCCGCAGCTAACCCAAATCCGCCAGAACAAGAAACTCCACCATGAAGTAATTCCATTTGATTTAATTCTAATGTTTTCATTTTACTATAATTTTTAATATAAATGCTATTATGAGTAGTATAATTTTAACCATTTGAATAGCATTTAATAATTTAACTTTTCCATGATTTCTTTTTAGTCACTCATAGCTTTATGACCATTCTTGCGCAAAAATATTTTTAGCACCCTTACGGTATTAACTTTTAGGTTTGTTAAGAAATAATGTAGAATTTTCGGTAATCAGCAATTTCGGTAATCAGCAATTCTTTTTTTTAATTTCTCTAGCGAGACCAATTTAAAAACATATTTTTAGAAAACAAACATTTTTTAAATTCTGTATTGTTTTTTAACATTTAGGTTGGTGTTTTGTTTGTGTTTTAAGCTTTATTATTGAGTAATGTGTGGTGTAGGTGGTTTTTATAGAAAATAAGAAACCCGATAGAAATACTGCTATCGGGTGTAGGTTTTATACGATTTTAAAGTTTATTCTTTTTTTGAGTTTTCGTATTCTTTAATTTTTTGTTCAACTTCTTCTAAAGTGCCTTCAAACGTTTTTTCTTCAGTTGTTTCTTCATCGTTTTTAATAATTGTGGTAGTAATAATAGCTTTAGCAGTACCGTCGTCATTCTTTTCAATAGTTACTTTAACGATGTTTTCTAGTTTGTTTTCTGTAGTAAATTCAGCATTAGTAGAAAGTTTTACCTCATGCTTTTCTCCATTCTTGTCAATCCAAACTTTACTATTTTCTGTTTTTTCATGTGTATCAGAAGAAGTATGTCCGCCTAATATTGGAGCAATAACTAAACCAACTAAGCATGTAAGTTTAATTAAAATATTCATTGATGGTCCTGAGGTGTCTTTAAAAGGATCTCCAACGGTATCACCTGTAACTGCTGCTTTATGCGCATCAGAACCTTTATAGGTCATTTCTCCGTTAATTTCAACACCAGCTTCAAACGATTTTTTTGCATTATCCCAAGCGCCACCAGCATTATTTTGGAAAATAGCCCACATAACACCCGATACACAAACACCGGCCATATAACCACCTAGAGGTTCAGGGCCAAAAACCAACCCTATAATTACTGGGGTAATAATGGTAATTAACCCTGGTAAAATCATTTCTTTTAAGGCTGCTTTGGTTGAAATATCTACACATTTTGCATATTCAGGAGTACCGGTTCCTTCCATAATTCCTGGAATCTCTCTAAACTGACGACGAACTTCATGTACCATTTCCATAGCTGCTTTTCCCACTGATTGCATTGCCAATGCTGAAAATATTACAGGAATCATTCCTCCAACAAATAACATTGCTAATACATCTGCTTTAAAAATGTTAATTCCGTCAATTCCTGTGAAGGTTACATAAGCAGCAAATAATGCTAAGGCTGTTAAAGCAGCAGAAGCGATGGCAAATCCTTTACCAACCGCAGCAGTTGTGTTTCCAACAGAATCTAATATGTCGGTACGCTCACGAACATGATCTTCTAATTCACTCATTTCAGCAACTCCACCTGCATTATCAGCAATAGGTCCGAAAGCGTCAATAGCTAACTGCATAGCTGTTGTTGCCATCATTGCTGAAGCTGCTAAAGCAACGCCATAAAAACCGGCAAAGTAATACGAGCCATAAATAGCAGCAGCAAATAATAAAACAGATAAGAAAGTAGACTTCATACCTACCGCTAAACCAGCAATGATATTAGTACCAGCTCCTGTAGCACTGTTTTGTACAATAGCTAACACAGGCTTTTTACCTAAACTAGTGTAATACGAAGTTACCATAGAAATAAGAGCACCTACTGCCAAACCGATACAGGCTGCCCAAAATACATTAATGGAAGCAACTTCTTTAAAACCTGCGCCGAAGAATTTCATTTGCATGGTTTCAGGAAGCATCCATTTTATTAAGAAAAAACTTGCCGCTAAGGTTAAAATAATGGCAACCCAGTTTCCTGTGTCTAATGCTTTTTGTACTTGTGCTTCTTTGGCTGTGTTGTCTTTTATACCTACTAAAAAAGTTCCAATAATAGAAGCTATAATACCAACTCCTGCAATTACTAAAGGGAGTAAAATTGGGCCCATTCCGTTAAAGGCATCAGTAAATGCAGAATCTATCGACATATCTCTAATAACATAGTTACCAAGTACCATGGCTGCCAATACAGTTGCTACATACGAACCAAATAAATCGGCTCCCATTCCTGCAACATCACCCACATTATCACCTACGTTATCTGCTATGGTAGCTGGATTACGAGGGTCGTCTTCAGGGATTCCAGCTTCCACCTTTCCTACTAAATCGGCACCTACATCGGCAGCTTTGGTGTAAATACCACCACCAACACGAGCAAATAAAGCAATAGATTCAGCTCCTAAAGAAAATCCAGCCAAGGCTTCTAATACAACTGTCATTTCATTGTAAAAATTACCCCCATCTGTAATAAACTGACCAACGAAAATTAGAAAGAATAGACCTAGTCCTAAAACAGCTAAACCAGCAACTCCAAGTCCCATTACGGTACCACCACCAAAAGATACTTTTAAAGCTTGTGGTAAACTGGTTTTTGCAGCCTCTGCTGTTCTCGCGTTAGCATCGGTGGCTATTCGCATTCCTATGTTTCCTGCTAGAGCAGAAAAAATTGCTCCTATAATAAATGCAGGAACAATCATAATGCTGGTTGTTTCTACTACTTGAGAGATTCCGAATAAAGCTAATGAAGCAATAATTACAAAGATTAATAACAATCGGTATTCGGCAGCTAAAAAAGCAAGAGCTCCTTCTTTAATACTTTTTGAAATGGATTTCATTTTATCATTTCCTGCGTCTTGTTTTTTAACCCAGACCATTTTTATATACATAAAAACCAGTCCTAAAATTGCCAATAGTATTGGCACATATATCATGTTTTGTTTCATGTTATTGTTATTTGATTAGTTATAAGTGTTCGTAAATATAACAAAATCAATAACTAAACAAAAAAACCTCTCAGTTGTAACTGAGAGGTTTTGTATTTTCTTAGAGAAGAATTCTACAAATTAAATAGTAAAATTTCCTTTTGCTTTGTGTTCGCTATTTTCATAACGCTCTAAACATTTGTCTAAAATTTCGTATGCTTCATCAGCATTACCCCAATCTCCAATATCAACTTTTTTCTTCTCTAAATCTTTATATACTTGGAAGAAGTGAGTGATTTCTTTTTGGCGGTGCGGGTTTAAGTCGGCTATGTCATTATATCTATTCCAAATAGGGTCAGATACGGGTACACAAACGATTTTTTCATCTGGACCTTTTTCGTCTGCCATATGGAAAACACCAATTGGCTTTACTTCCATAACACACATTGGAAAAGTTGGTTCAGCACCCAATACTAATACGTCTAACGGATCACCATCTAACGCTAAAGTTTGAGGAATAAACCCGTAGTCTCCTGGGTACATCATTGAAGAGAACAACATTCTATCAAAACGAATTTTTCCTAAATCAAAATCGTACTCGTACTTGTTTCTACTTCCTTTTGGTATTTCAATTAAAACATCAACTGTTTTTCTTTCTTTTGCGGTCATATATTCTAAACTTTTCTTCGTTTTCTAAAATCGGTTTGCAAAAGTAGTAATTTATTAGATTTTTTAAAGAAAAAATAAAGGTATTTTATGGTTAAATGTATGATTATAAGCCGGGTTTAATTCCTATGCGAATCGCGAACTCAGGTGTTGGAGCAACAACTGAGCCTGCTGGAGGGGTGTAATTGCTTCTCCAAATAGCATCAATTCTTAAAAAACGTAAGTTACCATACCCAATATTTTCTAACCCAACGCTGTATTCATAATACAGTTTATTGGGGGCGTTGTAGTTAACATTATATGCTCCACTACTATTCATTAGCCCATCGTTTATAGCTCTGTTTTCTGGGGAGATGTTTCCGTATGCGGCTCTAAAAGAAACTAAACTTCTTAATTTTAATTTTTTTAATAGTGGAATTCTGTTCAGGATGTAACCGTTGAAGTGATGTTCAAAGTGTCCTGCTAAATATTCATCAGCAACAAAGTCGTAGTAATTCAGTAAAGCAAAAGTGTCTTTAACCAATGAAAATGTTTGGTTGGCAGGAATAGGGCTTAATAAAGCAACAGGGACGGTACCAAATGTTTTTCCTGCTTCGATACTTGCATCCAAAGTCCCAAATTTACCTAATAGAATAGGTTGGCTATATTTGAATTGAATTTTATCGTAACTGTGAGTTCCGTTAAAAGGGCCTTTATAGCCTTTTCGGTAATTTAGCACAAAAGTAGGGAACACATTTCTACCAAAACGTCTTTCTACACCTAGTCCATATACAAATCTACCAGGGGTAAAAGAAACATAAATGTCAGAAGCAACATCTGTGACTTGTGATTGAATATTTCCGTTTTCATCGATATAGTCCATAGAGAAATCTTTTTCAGATGCAGAGGCTATTTTTGAATGAGAAAAATTAAATCCTATATGTAAGTTCTGCTGAATTTGGTAGTCAAAATTTGTGGCTATTTTTTCAATGTTGGATAAAAAATAGTTGTCTCCTCTTGAAAATAATGCTGCTGTACCAAAGCTTCTTCCTAAAAGCTGAGTAGTGTTTAATAGAGTACTACCTAATTGTTCAATGTCGTTTTGGTATGCCACTCCAACAGCAATTCTAGGCTTGTAAGATAAAAGATAGCGAGCTTCAGCACCGTACTTTACCCGTTTGTCTTTAAATCCATAGGCAACATGACCACCTAGGCGAAAACGATCGTCTTTAGTGATGAAAGTTCGGAATCCCATCTTAGTTCTAAACCCTTCTACTTGGTTGTTTGCGAAAGCAGTCCATAGAGGCCCTATTTGCACACCAAGATTTGTGTTTATGTATCCACTAGCTACAGTGTTAATTAGTCCTGTTAGGTTTTTTATTTGTTTCTTTTCTTTAACGCTTTCAATTAACTTATATGTGTTTTTGCTTTCGTTAGTTTGAACAGCTTCCCAATACGATTCTTCTTTTTCGTATTGATCGGGTCTAATCTTTTCAATAGTTTGTTCGTAAAAGTTTTTTGGAAAGGCTTTGTTAAGAACGTAGTTTTTAAAAGTAATGTTCTTTTTAATTGTTAAACCCTTATTACTTTCATTTTTATCAATAAAGGTAAAGTCGCCTTCATAAGCATTTTTAGTAGGAATGTAAATACTGTCGTTTCTAACTTCAAACTCTTTTTCAAAAGTAAGCCCTCTTACAAAGTTTAGGTTGATGCTTTTGTGGACTTTCATTTTTAGTTTTTTGATTGAGAAGTTTTTGTCAGCTACCCAAAAATTTCCTTGAAAAGCTAAATCACCATCTCTTCTTGGAAAGAAAAAAATATTGTAAAGCTTTTTATTGTTGTTTACAATACTATCATAAAGAACGTAATCATAGGTAGAAAAACCATCAGTAGATAAAGGACTAACGAAGGGTTTTTGAAGTAAGTTGATGTTGTTTTTAAAGACGTCAACATTTTGAAAAGTATTCGCCATTCTGTCAAAAATAAAACCTTGAGCGCTCAAGCCTTTAGATTTTTCAGCTTCAATATCTTCTCTAATATTATTGTTGTTGTTATCTCCGTATACATTCGCTACTTGTTCATTTAGGTAAATTGGAATGTAATAGTTTATACCATCGCTATCATATTTTATTTCTTTGAGTGCTTGTTGATATTCTTTTTTAAAAATTTTTTTTAAGAAAAGGGTGTCTAAATTGTTTAGACCTATTTCTATAGCTGTATTTTTCTTGTATTGATAATGGTCAACTAAATCAAGTCCGTTTTTTCGTTTGCGTTTCCAAATTTCTTTTAGAATTCGATAAGCAGGGTTTTCCTTTTTCTTTAAGCGCTTTTTCGGTTTGGTCACAATAACAACTTCTTCTAGTTCATTGCTTTCCTCTTTTAAAACAACACTTAAAAAACTTGTTTTTTGACCAACTTTTATGGTTTGTGTTTGAAAGCCTACAAACGATATTTCAAGTACTCCTCTATATTTATTCGTTTTTAAATAAAATTTACCATTGTCGTTAGTGGTGGTTCCATATGTGGTGTTTTTTAGGATAACATTAACGTAAGGCATTGGAGTATTAAACTCATCAACTACTTTACCTTGTATAGTTAATTGTGCACTTAAAACACTGGTAGTTAGTAGTAGTAATAAGGTAAGAAGATGTTTCATTATTTTTTTTACTACAAAATCCTTTTGACGTGAGTCAAAAGGATTTTAATTTATTTTCAATTTCTTTTTTCTTCAATTATTTGCGGTACATTACCTCTTTTACAGCTGATACAACATCATTGGCGTTTGGCAACCATTCCTCCAATAATACTGGAGAATAAGGTGCAGGAGCATCGGCAGTTGTAATTCTTTTTATAGGAGCATCTAAGTAATCAAAAGCTTCATCTTGTACTCTAAAAGTAATTTCTGATGAAACACTTCCAAACGGCCATGCTTCTTCTAAGATTACTAATCTATTAGTCTTTTTTACAGACTCTAAAATAGTTTTATGATCCATTGGACGAACTGTACGTAAATCAATAATTTCGACAGAAATTCCTTCGTTAGCTAATTCGTCAGCAGCTTTGTATGCTTCTTTAATAATTTTACCAAAAGATACCACAGTTACATCAGAACCTTCTCTTTTAATATCAGCAACTCCAATAGGAATGATATATTCTCCTTCAGGAATTTCCATTTTATCACCATACATTTGCTCAGACTCCATAAAAATTACAGGATCGTCATCACGAATAGCTGCCTTTAATAAACCTTTAGCATCGTATGGGTTGGAAGGAACAATAACTTTTAATCCAGGACAGTTAGCATACCAACTTTCAAAAGCCTGTGAGTGTGTTGCAGCTAATTGACCTGCTGAAGCTGTCGGTCCACGAAAAACTATAGGGCAGTTAAATTGTCCACCACTCATTTGACGGATTTTCGCAGCATTGTTGATGATTTGGTCAATTCCTACCAAAGAGAAATTGAAAGTCATATACTCAACAATAGGGCGGTTACCGTTCATTGCTGACCCTACAGCAATACCACCAAAACCTAATTCAGCAATAGGAGCATCAATAACGCGTTTGGCACCAAACTCGTCTAACATTCCTTTACTGGCTTTATATGCACCATTATACTCAGCAACTTCTTCTCCTATCAAGTAAATGCTTTCGTCTCTACGCATTTCCTCGCTCATTGCTTCGCAAACGGCTTCTCTAAATTGTACTGTTTTCATACGTTTTATAAGTAGTTGTTTATCAAGAGTGCAAAAATAATAAAAATAGGAGTAATATTGTAGCTTTAAAACCAACAAATGATTATGTAATAATAATACCTTAATTTTGAGGCTGACGAATGTTGAATAAAAAATTTATTATGCACGCATAGTAAATTAAAAAAAATCCTTAACTTCGTCGCACAAAATTAAGTTTCTTTAAAACAACGATATATGAAAATATTAGTTTGTATCAGTCATGTACCTGATACTACTTCAAAAATCAACTTTACAGATAACGATACAAAGTTTGATACTAACGGAGTTCAATATGTGATAAATCCATACGATGAGTTTAGTTTAACTCGTGCTATGTGGTTTAAAGAAAAGCAAGGAGCAAGCGTAACTGTAGTGAATGTTGGAGGAGCTTCTACTGAGCCTACTTTGCGTAAAGCTTTGGCGATTGGTGCAGATGATGCAATTCGTGTAAACGCTGAACCAACAGATGGATTTATGGTTGCTAAAGAATTAGCTGAAGTTGTTAAAAATGGAGGATATGATTTAGTGTTAGCAGGAAAAGAATCTGCCGATTACAACGGGCAAATGGTTCCAGGAATGCTAGCTTCTTTGTTAGATTTTAACTTTGTTAATGGATGCGTTGGTGTAGAGGTTGACGGAACAAGTGCTACTTTAAATAGAGAGATTGACGGAGGTGAAGAAAAAGTATCTTCAACATTACCTATGGTAATTGCAGGTCAAAAAGGAATTGTGGAAGAAAAAGATTTACGTATCCCTAATATGAGAGGTATTATGATGGCACGTAAAAAACCTTTAAACGTGGTTGAGCCAATTGGAGCGCCAGCGGCAACAGCAACTCAAAACTTTGAAAAACCAGCACCAAAAGGAGCGGTTAAGTTAGTGGATAATGTAGATGATTTAATCGATTTATTACATAACGAAGCAAAAGTAATTTAATTTGCTATATTGTTTTAATAGAGTTTAAAAGTAAAGAATACAAATATTTGTTAGTGTTTAATAGTTGAAAAACAACCACTAACGACTAAAAAAATAAAATAAATATGTCTGTATTAGTTTTTGCCGATTCATCGGAAAGAAAATTCAAAAAAACAGCTTTTGAAGTTGTTTCATACGGAAAAAAAGTAGCAGAACAATTAGGAAGCGATTTAATAGTATTAACTATTAATGGAGGGGATGCTTCTGAATTGTATACTTATGGAGCAGAGAAGGTAGTAGAAGTAAAGAATGACTTAGCTTCATTTAATGCTAAAGGATATGCTTCAATTATTAAACAAGTTGCTGAAGCAAAAGGAGCAAACACAGTAATTATTGACTCTAGTGTTGATGGATTAACTGTAGCACCGTTAGTTGCTGTAGGTTTAGAGGCAGGGTACGCTTCAAATGCGGTAGCATTACCAAGTAGCACAAGTCCTTTTGTCGTTAAGAGAAAAGCATTTTCAAACAAAGGATTCAACAATACTGAAATCTCAACAGAGAAAAAAGTAATTGGCGTAGCTAAAAATTCTTACGGAGCGCATGAAAATACAGTAAGTGGCTCTGTTGAAAGTTTTGATGCTGCATTACCAGAGTTAGGAATAAAGTCAGAAAGTATGAATAGAGCAACGGGTAAAGTTACCATTGCTGATGCTGATATCGTTGTTTCTGCAGGTAGAGGTTTAAAAGGACCTGAAAACTGGGGAATGGTAGAAGAGTTAGCAGATGTTTTAGGTGCTGCAACGGCATGTTCTAAGCCAGTGTCTGATTTAGGATGGCGCCCACATAGCGAACACGTTGGTCAAACAGGTAAGCCTGTGGCTTCAAATTTATACATTGCTATCGGTATTTCTGGTGCAATTCAACATTTAGCAGGAATTAACGCATCTAAAGTAAAAGTAGTTATCAATACAGATCCTGAAGCTCCTTTCTTTAAGGCTGCTGATTATGGTATTGTTGGTGACGCTTTTGAAGTTGTACCTCAGTTAGTAGAGAAATTAAAAGCTTTTAAACAAGCATAAAATAGTGGTAATTTTTTCTTTTTCTAGAAATTAGAGTACAACTCATAATTTTTAGTAAATTGTGCCCACTTTAGAAGGCTGTCTAAAATTTTAAGCAAAAGGCCTAAATTTAGACAGTTTTTTTGTATTTTATGATGATTGATCGTACATGAGTTTAATTAAACTAACTATAAAAGGGATTTCGTATAGCCAAACACAAAGTGGGGCATATGCTTTAGTGCTGAGTGAAATGGAAGGAACCAGAACACTTCCTATAATCATAGGAGCGTTTGAAGCACAATCAATAGCTATAGCTTTAGAAAAGGAAATCCGTCCGCCTAGACCCCTAACTCACGATTTATTTAAAACATTTTCAGATCGTTTTTCCATTATTGTTAAACAAGTAATTATACACAAATTAGTTGATGGTGTATTTTATTCAAGTTTAATTTGTGAACGTGAAGGAGTAGAGGAAGTAATTGATACAAGAACATCCGATGCTATTGCGTTGGCAGTTCGATTTGAAGCGCCAATTTTTACCTATGAAAACATTTTAGATAAAGCAGGGATTTATTTAAAAATGGATGAGGAATTAACGATTGAAGAAGACCTAGAGACTGATGAAGATGAAATTGAGTTTTCAATAGAAGAGGAAGAAGAAGATCAGGGGAACTACTCACACTTATCACTTAAAGAATTACACGAACAACTTAACGATGCTGTAGCCAATGAAAACTACGAATTGGCGGCTAAAATTCGTGATGAAATCAGCAAACGTTCTTAATTTAAAATATTTAAAATGAAGAAACTATTTACTTTCATAATGCTTTGCGTTACGATGATAACTTTTAGCCAAAGCATTGAAAAAAAGTGGAATTTCTCATCAATTACAACAACAGAGGGAGATTCAATTGTTTCTATAGATCCTACAGATGTTTTTACCTTATTAGAAGGCAATTTTACATACTCATTAGTAGCAAAAGATAGTTTACAAGCTTCAGGAAACTATATTCATCAAAATAACTTATTAATTTTTAACTACAAACAACCTAACGATACAGTTCGTTATTACAATGTAGTTGAGTTAACAGATGAAGTATTGATACTTTCAGAAAAAAACATACTTTATAACTTTACAACAGCGCCAAAAGTAGTTTCTGCTCAAGATGCTGAAAAAGAAATCGCAAGTACAAGTGAAATAATTCCAAGTCAAGGTTTCTCAATGCAAAGTTTATGGAGAGGAGCTTTAGGAATGGTAACATTATTAATTATAGCTTTTTTATTTAGTGCAAACCGAAGAGGGATTGACTGGAAAACGGTAGGGTTAGGATTGGCTTTTCAGTTACTAATAGCAATTGGAGTTTTAAAAGTTCCTTTTGTACAAAAAACGTTTGAGCTGGTAGGAGGCTTGTTTGTAAGTGTATTAGATTTTACCAGAGCAGGAAGTGAGTTTTTATTTAGTGGTTTGGTTGCTGATATGGATTCTTTTGGATTTATTTTTGCTTTTCAAGTATTGCCAACAATTATATTTTTCTCGGCACTAACATCAGTATTGTTCTATTTAGGGTTAATTCAAAAAATAGTAAAAGGGTTAGCTTGGTTGTTGTCTAAATTTTTAAAGATTTCTGGAGCAGAAAGCTTATCGGTAGCAGGAAATATTTTCTTAGGACAAACAGAAGCTCCTTTATTAATCAAGGCATATTTAGAAAAAATGAACCGTTCTGAAATCTTGTTAGTAATGATAGGAGGAATGGCCACGGTTGCAGGAGCCGTGTTAGCAGCGTATATAGGCTTTTTGGGAGGAGATGATGAAGCGTTACGTTTATTATATGCAAAACACTTATTAGCAGCATCTGTAATGGCAGCGCCGGGAGCTATTATTATTTCTAAAATACTATATCCGCAAACTGAAGAAGTCAACACAGATGTACAAGTTTCATCAGAAAAAATAGGTTCAAATATCTTAGACGCTATTGCTAACGGAACAACTGAAGGATTGCAATTAGCAATGAACGTAGCAGCAATGTTGTTAGTGTTTATTGCTTTTATAGCCATGATAAATGGTATTTTAGGAAGTCTAGGAGGGTTTGATGGAATTGAGTATTTTAATTGGAAATTTACTTCTTTAAACGAACTAATTGAAGGAGCTACCCCATATGAAGCCCTGTCATTAGAGTTTATTTTAGGATATGCTTTTGCACCTTTAATGTGGTTAATTGGAGTTGCTAAAGAAGACATGGCATTAATGGGACAGTTATTGGGTATTAAATTGGCTGCAAGTGAGTTTGTAGGATACATCCAGTTGGCCGATTTAAAAAATGTAGCGAGTGCTACACATTTAACATATAATAAATCAGTAATTATGGCTACCTATATGTTGTGTGGTTTTGCAAATTTTGCCTCTATTGGAATTCAAATTGGAGGTATTGGTTCTTTAGCTCCAGGTCAACGTAAAAACTTATCTGAGTTCGGAATGAAAGCTCTAATAGGAGGTACTATAGCTTCGTTAATGTCGGCAACCATAGCAGGAATGATTATAGGATAAAATATTGGTGTTTTGTAATTTGTTGTTTTTTAAGGAGATAATTTTATTTGTTCACTTTTTTTGATATATTTATACCAATATTAACCCCCAAAATTAAATCTATCATGAAAAAACTAAAAAGTTTAAAAGGAATTAAAACGTTATCAAAAAGCGAACAAAACCAAATTAACGGAGGAGGCTATACCTACTGTAAAGGACCTCGTTTATGTTGTACTAGATTTGCAAATGGTCAAGAGTTTTGCGACTATGGTTACTGCCAAAGTAATGGAACTTGCGTTTGGGCATAGTTATAGTTGATAACTTATTAATATAATTTTAAAAGCATTTACATTTTTTGTAGATGCTTTTTTATTTTTACGTTGTTAAACAATTCAACAATTTTAACGATTAAACGTAGAAGGATGAAGCAGTATCACGATTTAGTAAAACACGTTTTAGAAAACGGAAACGAGAAAGGAGATAGAACAGGAACAGGAACTAAAAGTGTTTTTGGATATCAAATGCGATTTGATTTAAGTGAAGGATTTCCAATGGTAACAACTAAGAAGTTACACTTAAAATCGATTATTTATGAATTATTATGGTTTATAAAGGGAGATACTAATATTAAGTACTTGCAAGAAAATGGCGTGCGTATTTGGAATGAATGGGCAGATGCGAATGGAGATTTAGGACCAGTATACGGACATCAATGGCGTAATTGGAATAGCGATGATATAGATCAATTAAAAGAAGTAATTGAAGCCTTAAAAAAGAATCCTAATAGTCGTAGAATGCTTGTGTCTGCATGGAACCCCTCTGTTTTACCAGATACTACTATATCGTTTGCAGAAAACGTAGCAAACGGTAAAGCAGCACTTCCACCATGTCACGCATTTTTCCAATTTTATGTAGCAGAAGGAAAGCTTTCATGCCAATTGTACCAACGTAGTGCAGATATATTTTTAGGAGTTCCCTTTAATATAGCATCGTATGCTTTATTTACAATGATGGTTGCTCAAGTTTGTGGTTATGAAGCAGGAGAATTTATTCATACATTTGGCGATGCTCATATATATAATAATCATATGGAGCAATTAGAGCTGCAATTATCACGCGAATTGAGACCTCTTCCGAAAATGAAAATAAATCCAGCCATAAATAATATTGAAGAATTTACTTTTGAAGATTTTGAGTTACTTGGTTATGACCCGCATCCACATATAAAAGGAGTTGTAGCAGTATAATTTAACTTTATTTTATATATATTGTTTAGTAGCTTTGTAAGAAACCACCAAAAAAGTTATAAAAATGAATATAGACGTTGATGTTTTAAAAGAAGATCTCTACGACAAAATAGCTGAAATTAACGATGAAAATGTATTAAAAGCAATTCATACATTGGTTGATAACATGAGAAATGAAACTTTTGAAGAAGCTACAACAGAGAAACGAGATCTTACAGGATATATTAAAGAATGGGTGAAAAACATGTAAGCAACACATATTAAATTTATGATTACACTCATCGCTGCAATTGCAAAAAATAATGCGTTAGGAAAAGATAATGATTTAATTTGGCACCTACCTGCCGATTTAAAACGTTTTAAAAAAGTTACGACAGGACATCCTATTTTAATGGGGCGCAATACTTTTGAAAGTATTGGAAAACCTTTACCTAACCGTACATCCATAATCATCACTAGAAATAACAACTACTTTATTGATGGCTGTTTAATTGCCAACAGTATTGAGCAAGCCATAGAGTTAACAGGTGGAAAGGATGCATTTATTATAGGAGGAGCACAAATTTATAAGGATGCTCTAGAACAAAACTTAGTTGATAGGTTAGATATAACTGTTTTACATCACGAATTCGAAGCAGATGCTTTTTTCCCTGAAATAGATATGGGAATATGGAAAGAAGTAGCAAGGGAAGACTTTAAAGCTGACGATAAAAATAAATACGATTATAGCTTCGTTTCTTATGAAAGAAGGTAATGGAATTTAAAGAAGTAAATAAATTATCTCCACTTTTTAAAGAACAGGTTAGGTTACTTTGGAATCGTGAATACCCCTATGTAATTGCACAGAAAAGTAATAAAGACTTCAATGAATATTTAGGATCGTTAAAGAATAAAAACCACCTTTTAGTCCTTGAAAAGAATCGAGTACTGGGTTGGTGTTGTGATTTTATTCGTGAAGGAGAATGTTGGTTTGCGATGATTTTAGATACAGAAATTCAAGGAAAAGGAATAGGAAAAAGATTAATTGAAAAGTTAAAAAAGAGGCATAATAAATTAAATGGTTGGGTAGTCATAGAGGAAAGTTATGTAAAAGAAAATGAGCAACCATATAAATCACCAATAGGCTTTTATAAGAAACTAGGATTCACCGTTTTTGAAAAAGAAAAGCTCGATTCATCAATATTAAATGCTGTGAAAATTCAGCTGAAATCATAAGAACTAAATGTCGATAGAACTTACCTCAATAATAAAAAGATACGGAACACAAAAGGCGGTTAATAATATTTCTTTTTCAGCAAAAAAAGGAGAAATAGTAGGGTTTTTAGGCCCCAATGGAGCGGGCAAATCTACAACAATGAAAATCTTAACAGGATTTATTCAGCCTTCGGAAGGAACTGTATTGGTTAGTGGAATTGATGTAATTTCGAATCCTATAGATGCGCAAAAAAAAATAGGTTATTTGCCTGAACATAATCCGTTATATTTAGATATGTATGTGCGTGAATATTTACAGTTTCAAGCATCTTTACACAACGTAGAAAAGTCTAAAATTAATGAAACTATTGAAAAAGTAGGGTTAACGATTGAAGCACATAAGAAAATAAATCAATTATCTAAAGGATACCGTCAGCGTGTAGGTTTAGCTGCTGCTATTTTACACAACCCAGAAGTGTTAATTTTAGATGAACCTACTACAGGATTAGACCCAAATCAATTGGTTGATATCCGTGAATTAATAAAAGAGCTAGGAAAAGATAAAACAGTATTGTTATCTACACACATTATGCAAGAAGTAGAGGCTATGTGTGACAGAGTTATAATTATTAATAAAGGAGAAATAGTAATTAATAAACCTATTTCAGAACTTAAAACAGATAATGAACAAGTAATTAAAGTAACGTTTGATTATAAATTGGAAGAGCAGTTTATAAAACGTTTACCCAATATAATATCATACAAAAACACTCTAGAAAATAATTGGATACTCGTTTTTAATTCAGTTGACGATATGCGTCCTGTAATTTTTGATTTTGCACAAGAAAACGGATTAAAAATTCTAGGGCTAAATACCGAAAACAAAAACTTAGAAAGTTTATTTAGAGAGTTGACTCAATAGAAAAATAACAACCTAAAAAGAAAGAACTCCTTGCATATACAGTATGTAAGGAGTTTTTTGTTTGACTTGAGATTTTCAAAATTTAAGCCTTACTATTTAAAAAAGTAAGGGTGATTTTCCCCTTTTTAGCACCAGTAATTCTATTTGAAAATTTTTAGGAGAAACTACTTTTTTAAAAGAGTTTTTCATTGCGGTTATTCTTCATAAGAGCAATTAATTTTACAATGCCTGATTGCTAACCCTTCAATCTGCAAGTAAAACTAACCAAACTTACGATCAAATGATTTTTGAAATATTACAAATCATTACCGAAGAATTAAACGGCTATTTCGATGAAAAAGCTGTCGACTTATCAAATATAGCCATGGCAGAAGGAGATGGCAATGCTCCAGCAAATAATCCTGATGTTTCATTAACATTAATCAATACGCAAGAAGAGTTTGCTTTAAAAAATACTTCTAATAATCGTGTTGAAGGAACTTCAGTAAGTTATAGAAATCCAAAAGTATATCTAAACCTTTATGTGCTGTTTAGTGTAGACAAATCTAGTTATGCAGAATCTTTAAAAAGTTTAACTAAAATATTGGCTTTCTTTCAAGGTAAAAAAGTATTCACCCATCAAAACACCAATTTTGAAGGAATAGACGGGCTAGGTGATTTGAAGACTTTTAAATTCATTACACAATTATACACACCATCTTTTGAAGAGCTAAATTATATATGGGGAACCTTAGGGGGTAAACAATACCCGTCAGTACTCTATAAAATAACATTACTGGAAATAGAAAGAAATCTTATAACAAAAGAAGGTACTGTAATCTCTGGTATTGAACAACAATCAATAATTAAAAACTAAAAGATTATGTACAAAACACTGTTCAATATCAACATATATCACTCTTATTTTTTAAATGAAGGAGAACGAACTTTTTTTGAGTTCAATGGAGGTAATAATGGAGTAACACCTCTTACAGAGGAAGAAAAAAAACGTTTAGAAGAACAATATGATATTAGCAAGTTTCTATCAATTCAACCTACTCAAGAAACCAAAAAGAGGTTAAAAAATCATAGACTATTGCTTAGAAACCATAAAAAAGGCGTTCGAGTACTATCGGAAACTACAAAAGTAATTGCTGAAGAAGGAAATAAGGAAGTAGATAGGTATAGTCCTATAATTACATTACCCGATTCACTAACACTAACTTTTTATGTAAAAGTACACCATTCTTATTTTGAAAATTTTTCAAACATAATTGAAAAGAAAGAGCAGCAATTATACTACTTATCAAACAAAACTTCTTCAGCAATCAATTTATTTGAAGCCATTTCTGAGGTGAAAAAATGGAGTTCATTTTTGATTTCAGAAAGTGAAACAAGAAAGTTGCTACATCAATTGGAAAGTGAAAAAGAGTTTCAAACAACCACCCCAAATTTGGTAAGCATAGCAAATATAGCTGCTTTTCAGTTAGAGACTATAGAAGCTAAATTAATGAATGCTACTCCTTTAAATGAAGAAGAACAAGAGGTTGTAAACACGATTAATTCCTTTGTGAAAAGCATTAAAAATAAAGGAGTAATAGGCCTTGTACAAGTCCAGATATTAGGAAATGACAATACAAATCTAACAGAAGAAGTGTTTGTTAAGAATAAGGAAACTCAGCTGTTTGATGTGTTAGAAAAATGCTTGTTAGAAACGCCTCCTCAGTTTGCTGTTTGTATTGAAAATAGAGCCACTTTTTGGCGCTATACCAAAACAAGTGAAAGTCTTGTGATGACTACTTCAGAAGAAAGGCCTTTAACATTCAATGGACGTGTTGAGATAAATAAACAAGACGTTTCGCCACAACCACAAAACGATTATTATTTCCCAAATCCTACTCCTGAGAGTATTACCCTAGATCCAGATAATCAAAATTATTATTCGGAAGTATTTATATAAACAAAAATTAAAATTAAAAACAAGTAATTATGTCAGCGTACAAAACACCAGGAGTCTACGTAGAGGAAATTGTAAAGTTTCCCCCTTCGGTAGCTCAAGTAGAAACAGCAATTCCAGCTTTTATTGGTTATACCGAGAAAGCAACTAAAAAAGCAATAGGAGACCTTAAGGGAGTGCCAACTAGAATCTCTTCAATGTTAGAATATGAGAATTACTATGGAAAACCGAAGAATGAAACAGGAATTAAGGTATCTGTAGTAAATGGAGAAATCTATGCAGAAGGCCCTAGTAAAAATGAGAGATCTCCATTCTTCATGTACTATGCAATGCAAATGTTTTTTGCCAATGGAGGCGGGCCGTGTTACATTGTTTCTGTAGGAAGATACGGAACTGATATTGATGATGCAGATTCTCAAGAAACTATCGTAGAACAAGCAAACTTAAAAACAGGATTAGATACCATAGAAAAGGTAGATGAAGTTACTTTAATCGTTTTTCCAGACGCTTCTAATTTGGGAGATGTAGATAGTTTTTATGGATTGTATAATGATGCTTTAAAGCAATGCTTAAAATTAAAGGATCGTTTTGTAATTATTGATACGGAACATGATGATGATACGCAATCACCAACTCCAGTAGAAGATTTGAGAAATAAAATTTCAAACATAAAGGATGAAGTAAAATATGGAGGAGCATATTACCCGTATGTGAATACAATCTTAGATTATATGTATGATGAATCTAAAATTTCAGTGATAGAAAAGTCTACCACTCAAGAAGATTTAGAGGCAGCGGTACAAGAGATTTCAGACAGTATAGACACAGCTAAGTTTACAGATTTAAGAAACTCAATAGATGCTTTAAAAGCCGATGCAGATGCAAACGTAACAGATGCAACATCAGCCACAGCATTTGTTCCTATAGTTAAAGCTGCAATTGATAATATAATCAATTATATAAATACGTTAAAAGTAGATGTAGAAACCGCATTAGTTATTTCTCAAAAAAACACAGCGGTTGCAACAGAATCAAATGCTTTAGACGCTTGGATTACAAATGTGTTAGAGGGAGCGATTCTTGATTTTAATAAATCAAAAGATAACTTAAACTCTGATGATACGGCTATTAAAATAAAAAATGAAATAGATATTGATACCGCAGCAATAGATGCTTTAAAAACGAGTGTAGATACTTGTATTGCATCAGGAGAACTGGATGCAGTTATTACTGCTTTAAATACAAACGCAACAGTATTACCAACAACAACAACTGTTTTAAAGAGTTTAAAAACGACAAACAATCGTTTATACAATCAAGTAAAAGCCGAAATAGGTCGTATTCCATTAACCTTACCCCCTAGTAGTAGTATTGCAGGAATCTATGCTGCTGTAGATGAGAATAGAGGGGTATGGAAAGCACCGGCTAATGTTAGCTTAAATTATGTTATAGAGCCAACAATTCAGGTATCTCATGATGAACAACAAGGATTGAATGTAGACGAAGTAGCTGGTAAATCTATAAATGTAATTCGTGCATTTAAAGGGAAAGGAAATCTAGTATGGGGAGCAAGAACCCTTGCAGGAAACGATAACGAATGGAGATATGTATCTGTTAGACGCTTCTTCAACATGGCAGAAGAATCGATTAAAAAAGCAACAGAACAATTCGTTTTCGAGCCTAACGACAAAAATACGTGGGTGCGTGTAAAAGCAATGATTGATAACTTCTTAACACAACAATGGAGAGCAGGAGCACTAGCAGGTCCTACACCAGAAAAAGCATTTTATGTAAGTGTTGGTTTAGGAGAAACGATGACCGCTCAAGATGTTTTAGAAGGAAATATGATTATAGAAATTGGAATGGCAGTAGTACGTCCAGCTGAATTTATCATTCTTAAGTTTTCTCACAAAATGCAAGAAGCATAATTAAATGAATTAATAAAAAAATAAACAAAAAATAAAAAATCATGGCAGAATTATATCCAATTCCAAAGTTTTCCTTCGAAGTAACTTTTGGAGACACAAAATTTAATTGCACAGAAGTTTCTGGTTTGAGTTTCGATAATAAAGTAATAGAATACCGTGGGGGAGCTGATAAAGAATACCACAAATCAAAGCAACCAGGACTGTTTGAATATGGTAATATTTCTATGAAACGAGGAACTTTTGTAAATAAGAGTAAAGAGTTTTATCAACAGTGGGCTAAAACGGTCTATTTTCAAGAAGGTGGTGAGCAATTTAGAGGTGATCTAACCATAAAGTTATTAGACGAAAATGGAGACCCAGCTGTTGTATGGGAAGCCCAAAATGCATACATCACTAAAGTGCAACCAACCGATTTAAAAGCTGATGGTAATGAAATTGCCATTGAAACTGCCGAGTGGGCTATTGAAAAACTTAAAATGCCATCGTAATGAGCTATTATCCGCCAGTAGGCTTTAGTTTTCAAGTAGAGTTTGTAGATGTTTCAACTTCACAAGGAGATAATTCATTTCAATCAGTTTCAGGTCTTTCAGTAGACCTTGAAACTGAAGAAATAACCGAAGGAGGAGAAAACAGGTTTAAACATACAATACCCGTACGTTCTAAGTATGCTAATGTGGTTTTAAAAAGAGGAATGTTAATGGATTCTGAAGTGATTAATTGGTGTAAAAAAGCAGTGACAAATTTCGAAATACAACCCTCTGATATTAATGTGATGTTGTTGGGAGAAGATGGACAAACCATACAGACTTGGAATATTGTACGTGCTTATCCAGTAAAATGGAATGTGGGAGATTTTAATGCGGAAGAGAGTAAACTGGTTATTGAAACATTAGAATTAACCTATAACTATTTCAAAGTATCATAACATGCCAATTACAATTAAAGAATTACATATCAAGATTAATGTAGATGAAAAAGCAGAGCCCCAAGGAAAAACAAGTGGAGCAAAAAATGGTAATACAGCAGCTATTGTAGCAGCATGTGTTGAAGAGGTAATGGATATTCTTGAAAGACAAAAAGAACGATAATGAGTCAAGGAGAGTTAAAAAAACTAGTTATAAAAGCGTATAAAGATATTGCTTTTTCTGAACCCGTTGGTGACGGTGAGTTTACAACATTAGTAAACCCAGAAAAGTACATGATTGCCTATAAACCTGAATATGATGAAGAACAGGGACAAGGGACAAGCGCTACACAACCAAGTTTTACTAGAATTGCTCCACAAGAACTAGACTTAGATTTATTGTTTGATAGTAGTGGAGTTATAGATGGTAGCCCAAATTTGAAAGATGGGATCATAGATAAAATAGATGCATTTAAAAAAATTGTATTCGATTACAGTGGAGAAGAGCACAAACCTTACTACTTAATGATTAAATGGGGGGCATTGCTTTTCAAAGGATCTTTAGTAGATCTTTCTATTGAATACAGATTGTTTGCTCCAGATGGAACTCCCTTACGTGCCAATGCAAAATTAAAAATAAAAGGAACCGTTGATGAGGATTTACGAGTAGCAAGAGAAAACAATCAATCTCCAGATTTAACACACTATCGTAAAGTGAAATCAGGAGATACCTTGCCTCTAATGTGCCATCGTATTTATGGAGATTCTAAGTATTATTTAGAAGTAGCGCGTGTTAATAAAATAATGCAGTTCAGAAAGCTACAACCAGGACAAGAAATTTTTTTTCCACCCTTGCAAAAATTCGCATAAATGAATAACACAGGAACCATACAAACTTCAAAAAGTGCCGATTTAGTCACGTTTAAAATCTTAATTGCTGGAGAGGAACTCTCAAAACAATACGAGGTAAAAACGATTACTGTGGCTAAAGAAGTAAATAAAATACCTACAGCCCAAATTGTTTTATTAGATGGAGATGCTTCTCAAAGAGATTTTAAGTTGAGTAATGAAGATTTGTTAATTCCGGGAAAAGAAATTGAAATTACGGCAGGATATCATTCCGATGAAGAAACCATTTTTAAAGGAATAGTTATTAAACATAACCTAAGAATTAGAGCCAATTCAGCACAGCTGATTGTTGAATGTAAAGACGAAGCTGTGAAAATGACGGTAGGTAGAAAAAGCAAGTATTTTTACGAAAGCACCGATAGCGACATTTTTGAAGAAATCATTGGAAATTATGGTTTAGCTAAAGAGGTAGAATCTACAAATTACAATCATGCAGAATTGGTACAATACAATGCCTCAGATTGGGATTTTATGGTTTCGAGAGCACAAACAAACGGAAAACTGTGTTTTGTTGACGATGGAACCATAACCATAGCCAAACCCAATGTGAGTCAGTCTGAAATTGAAACCGTAACCTTTGGAGGTTCTTTGTTAGATTTTGATGCAGAAATAGACGCACGTCATCAAGTAAAAAAAGTAGCAGCCTATAGTTGGAACCACGCTGATCAGGAGCTAGTTGAAATTGAAGGAAAAGATCCTAATATAAGTTTAAACGGAAATTTATCGGTTTCAGACTTAAATAAAACGATAGGTTTAGAAAGTATGGAGTTACGACACGGAGGTGTTGTTACCGATACTGAACTACAAGACTGGGCAGATGCTAAATGGTTATTTCAACAATTAGCAAAAGTAAGAGGACGTGTAAAATTTCAAGGAATTCCTTCGGTAAAACCAAATACGATTTTAAAGCTAGAAGGAGTAGGAGATCGGTTCAACGGGAATGTATATGTAACAGGAGTACAGCATCTAATTTCAGAAGGAAATTGGGTTGTCAACGCACAGTTTGGATTGTCAACAGAATGGTTTTCTGAAACTTTTGAAATCTCAGCCAAATCAGCATCAGGATTATTACCAGCAATTCAAGGCCTACAAATAGGAATTGTTTCTCAATTGGAAGAAGACCCTGATGGAGAAGATAGAATTCTAGTGCAAATTCCTATAGTAAATAATAAAGAAGAAGGTATTTGGTGCAGAGTAGCTTCACCCGATGCAGGAGAAAATAGAGGTATTTTTTTTCGTCCTGAAATAGGTGACGAGGTAATTGTAGGGTTTATCAATGAAGATCCTAACGATGCTATTGTTTTAGGGATGTTGCATAGTAGTGCAAAACCATCACCTATTACTGCAACCGATGATAATCACGAAAAAGGAATCATTACCAGAAGCGAAATGAAAGTATTGTTTGATGATGATAAAAAAATAATCACCATAGAAACACCTGCGGGAAAAACCATTGCATTAGATGAAGATGAAGGAGCCATAACTATTGAAGATGATAACTCCAATATAATAATCATAAACAGCGATGGGATATCAATGGAAAGTGCAGGAGACATTTCATTAAAAGCCTCAGGAGACGTAAATATTGAAGGAACAAATGTGAGCATAGCAGCCAATGCAGAATTTAAAGCAGAAGGTAGTGCTGGCGCAGAAGTTTCAACAAGTGCTATAGCTGTTTTAAAAGGCTCGTTAGTTCAAATAAATTGATTTTAGAAAAGAGAGAAGAGAGAAGAGAAAAGAGAGGAGAGAGGAGAGAGAAAAATTAATATTGATAACTGATATGGGAAATCCAGCAGCAAGAATAACAGACATGCATGTGTGTCCAATGGTAACGGGAACAATCCCTCACGTAGGAGGACCAATTTTACCAGCAGGAGAGCCTACGGTATTAATTGGAGGTTTACCAGCAGCTAGAGTAGGAGATATGGCTACTTGCACAGGTCCTCCAGATAGTATAGTCGCTGGCTCAGGAACCGTATTGATAGGAGGAATGCCAGCAGCAAGAATGGGTGATAGTACTTCACATGGTGGTACTATTGTACTGGGAGAACCCACAGTTTTAATAGGATAATAATGGAAAATAAAAAAGCATTTTTAGGGATAGGATGGGATTTTCCACCCGAATTTTCAAAAGACTTAAGTGAAGTAGTCATGATTTCTGAAGAGGAAGACATTAAAAGTAGCTTAGAAATATTGTTAACGACTCGATTAGGAGAACGCGTAATGCTACCTAATTATGGGTGTAACTTACAAGAACTTCTTTTTGAGAAACTTGATAGAACGCTGATAACCTATGCCAAAGATTTGATAGAAACAGCAATCTTATATCACGAACCAAGAATCGATGTTATTCATATTGATGTTTCGGAAACAGATCCTTTAGAAGGAATGTTGATTATAAAAATTGACTATAGAATTAGAGCTACAAACAGTAGAACCAATGTGGTTTTCCCTTTTTATAAAGGAGAAGGAACCGATATAAATTAAAACACACCATGAGTAAAATCATTTCTAGCATATTACAACGAAACGGAACAGGACAAGAGCGACGTTATATTGAAGCACTGAACCCTGAAAATTTCGAACTTCACGATTTTACTATTGAAGATTGGATTTTATTTGCCTATAATTTTGCTGAAAAGCTCAATTATTTTCCCACAGAAAACCATGAAGTAGCGTCTGGAGATTGGCAACCTTTTTTTAAAAATTTAACGACAGAGAATATCCCTTTTAGAGGAACAAGAGAGTATAAAAAAATAAAAGAAAATATTCAGAAAGCTCTTGAGAAATACACCCAAGAAGGAAAATTAAGCCCGCATTTAACTTTATTTGTTTGTTTTTTGCACTTGTTAGAACTTTCAAAAGAGCGATTCAACAATTTAACGAAACGCCACTTAGATTTTTACTACAAAGAAATACTTCAAGTTCAAAAAAGAACGCCAATTCCAGATCAAGTACATGTAATTTTTGAACTGGCAAAAAAAATAGCAGATGAACGAATAGAAAAAGGAACGTTGTTAGATGCAAAAAAAGACAGTTTAGGAAATCCATTAGTATACGAAACAAATGAAGAACTGATTGTAAATAAAGCTTCTGTAGGAGCCATAAAAACGATTTACAATAACAATTCAGAAAGTTTAAAAAAGATAAAAGCAAGTGCTGTAGCGAATACAAAAGATGGTTTTGAAGAGCCACTATCTGAAGAAGCACCGTATTGGTATCCATTTGGATATCCTGAAAGTGAAAAAAATGCTATTGAGTTGCCAGATGCAATAGTAGGTTTTTCAATAGCTTCACCAATGCTACTTTTACAAGAAGGGGATAGAACAGTAACGATTGCTATTAACTTTAAAAATAACTTTGAAGAAAATTCTTTTGATGTAAGCGAATTGCTACAAACCGTCCAAATTTTTGCCAGCGGGAAGGAAAAATGGGTAAGCCCAACATTAACGGCAATTAATCATGCAAATGATGGAACCCTTGAAATTGTCAATCAGGTAAGTTTTACATTTACATTAGGGCTTGATACAGAAGCATTGGTAGCATATAATGAAGAGTTTTTACTTAAAAAATACAATACAGCACATCCATTAGTTCGTTTTGTTTTTGATGTTTCCAACACGAATGGATACGATTTTTACAGGTTTTTAGCAGGGAACACACTTGAAAAAGTAACTATAAAAACAGATGTTAAAGGAGTAAAATCAGCAACAGTTGAAAATGATAATGGAGTGCTAAGAACTAAAAAACCATTTCATCCTTTTACAACACGCCCTATTGAAGGATCGAATTTTAGTGTGGATTATACCGAAGCTTTTTCGAAAAAGTGGAAAGATTTTACAGTAAATCTTCACTGGAAAAATATCCCCGAAGATTTTAAAGAATGGTATCAAGCATATGTGAAATCAACAAGTTATTCTTCTATTAAAACCTATGGAGATGAATTGGGAGAAGCTATAGGTTTAAGGAATTTAATAATTGAAGACTACACTTTTTTCCAAATAGAAAAACGATTATTGCATGCTGCTGGAGAAACCAAAGAAACCGTAGGGAAGATTGAAAATCTCTTTAAAAAACAGGTTGATGAAGAAAGTGAAGCGGTATTTTATACCTCAGAGTTTAAGGTAGAAAATACAGGAAATAGTTACGGAATAGACAAAGCAGGTCCTTTACAGTTAACACTAGAACAATCATTTTTACATGAGTTGTATCCTAAGTTATACGCACTGGCAGTAAGTGCAGAAGATAAAAATATTAACCTTCCTAATGAACCCTATACCCCATTAGTAGCATCTATTTCTGTAAACTATTCAGCAGAAGAAACCATGGTAATGGAAGGGATGAATTTAAATGAAAACCGCATTCAATTATTTCATGAACACCCTTTTGGGCAACACGAAGAAAACTATGCAGAAAAAAAGTATTTACAAGAAGAAAAAGGAATTGTAGATATTTTTGATAAAGACAGTATTCAAACCACTTTAGTACCAAAATACTGTTTAGGGGGTCACTTATTTTTAGGAATAGAAAATGTAGCACCTCAGCAAAACCTTTCACTGTTAATCCAAGTATTAGAAGGAAGTGAAAATCCAGAAGTAGAAAGTTTTGGAGCAAATGAAAAAATAAACTGGTCGATATTATGTAATAATAAGTGGAAAACACTTGAAAATAACATCATATCGAACAGTACAGATAATTTCTTAAAATCAGGAATTGTTAAGTTTTCCATTCCTAAAGAAGCCAATTCCGATAACACATTATTACCAGCGGGCTATACTTGGATAAAAGCACAAATGAATAAGTCGTTTGAAGCCGTATGCAAGGTCATTGGTATTCATGCACAAGCAGTATTGGCTAGGTTTGAAGATAACAATAATGAGGTAAGCCATTTAAAAAACGGATTGCCTAGTGAAACCATCAAAAAAATGGTGACACGCATTCCACAAATTAAATCAGTTTCACAACCGTATAATTCATTTGGAGGAAGTCCTGAAGAATCTGATGCTAACTTTTATAGAAGAATAAGCGAACGCTTGCGTCATAAAAATAGAGCGATAAGCTTATGGGATTACGAGCATTTGATTCTTCAAGAATTTCCTGAAATATACAAAGTAAAGTGTTTAAATCATACTTCAGAAACAAGTTTTATAGCAGCGGGTTATGTTACGTTAATTGTGGTGCCAGATACTGTAAATAAGAATGTATTTGATATGTACCAACCAAGAGTTAGCAAAGCTACTTTAAACAGTGTTACGACTTACATTAATTCGTTAAATACCCTACCTGTAAATGCTGAGGTTATCAATCCAAATTATGAAGAAGTAACGATTGGCTTGGAAGTGAGTTTTTATGAAGGATATGATGAAAACTATTATACAGAGCAGCTAAAAACCGACATTACAAAATTCTTATCTCCTTGGGCATTCGACGAAACCAAAGAAGTAACCTTCGGAATTATGCTGCACAAAAGCATATTGATTGATTACTTAGAAAAACTGCCTTATGTAGATTATTTACAAAACGTAAGCATGAATGGCAATGCTAATGTGTACAAAATAGAACCAAGCAATCCAAAATCAATATTGGTATCTGCTAAAACTCACAACGTAAGTACTGTATTAACGACCTGTAAAGGAACCAAAAAAATCATAGAACAAACATGTCAGCTATAAACGAACATATCAATATTCCTAAAAATATATCTAGAAAAGATGACTTAGATTTTTCTTTTTTAAGAAAAGAAGGAATCTCTTATTTGGAAACATTAGGAGGTAAGTTGTGGACTGACTTCAATTCACACGATCCAGGAGTTACTATTTTAGAAATGTTGTGTTATGCCATTACCGATTTAGGAATGCGTATTGATACCCCCTTAGAAAACTTATTGGCATCTAAAGATCCCAGTTTATCATTGCAAGCACAGTTTTACCAAGCTTCAGAAATTTTTCCAACCAAACCAGTCAATGAATTAGATTATAGAAAACTGCTTATTGATTTAAAAGGGGTAAAAAACTGTTGGTTACGAATTTACGATAAGCAAGTGTTTGTTGATTGTAAAAATAACCAGTTAAGCTATAAAAAGTTTGAAGGGATTTTACCAGAGTTTCAAAAAGATTTTAAGCTAAAGGGATTGTATTCCTTATTGGTCGATTTAGAAGAAGGCTATACTAAAGAACAGGTTTTTCCTCATATAAAAACGACTTATCACAAAAACAGAAATTTATGTGAAGACTTGATAGAAATAAAAGAAGTAGACACGCAGCCGATTGCTATTTGTGCCAATGTAGATGTAACTCCTGAAGCAGATGAAGAATGGGTATATGCCAATATTGTATTTCAAATAGAAAACTACCTATCACCATCTTTAAAATTCTATTCAATTCAGCAAATGTTAGATAAAGGGTATACAACCGATGAGGTATTTGATGGCCCAGTTTTAAACAATGGATTTATTGATGTAGAAGAGCTTAAAAAAGCAGAATTAAGAAAAGAGGTACGCCTTTCAGATGTGATGAAAATTATCATGAACATTGAAGGGGTAAAATTAATTAAAGACATCTCTGTCGGTTTTTGTGATGAAAATATAGTTCAAGAGAACAAATGGGTAGTTTGTATCGATCCAGATAAAAAACCTGTGTTGTGTGAGAAAAGTACTTTTAATTTTAGCAAAGGATTTCTTCCGTTAAACTTAAACTACAATAGGGTAGAGGAATATTTGAAACAATTAAAAGAAGATGAAATAGCATCACAGCAAATAGCAGATGAAGACAAGGTTTTATCGTTGCCAAAAGAAAGTTTAATAGGAGTTAGCGAGTATACCACTATTCAAAATGATTTTCCTGATACTTACGGAATTGGTCGAGAGGGGCTAGCTGTACATGTTTCTAATGACAGGAAAGCAAAAGCGAAACAATTAAAAGCCTATCTAACATTTTTCGATCAAATCTTAGCGAGCTATTTCAAACATTTATCAGAAGTAAGAACGTTGCTTTCTGTCAGTGGGCAAGAAACGCGTACTTTTTTTACACAAGCGGTTAAAGACATTAAAGATTTTGATGAACTCGTTAGTGAATATCCACAGTCAGATGACGATGAATTAACAAAACTATTGTTCAGTCAGTTTGATAATAATATAGAGCGAAGAAACTCCATTTTAGATCATTTATTAGCTCGTTTTGCTGAACGATTTGGAGAATATACCTTCATTATGAAAGCGCTGTATGGAACAGCTACCGATGAAATTGTATTGTCAAACAAAGAGGCTTTTTTAAAAGACTACAACATAATAAGTAGCGAAAGAGGATTAGCGTTTAATTATTACAAGCGCGTTAAAGAAAACTTATGGGATACTAACAATGTATCAGGATTTCAAAAGCGTATAGCACGTTTAATGGGGATTACCAATGAGAAACGAAGACATTTAACGGAAACCAGTGTAGATATTTATGAAGTAACAGAAGGGAGTAATAGCTATAGATGGAGGTTAAAAGATACTAGTGGAAACATACTGTTGTCAGCAACTGAAAACTATGCTAAAAAATCCTTTGCTATTGAAGAATTATACTTTGCAGTTTTACAAATGGTACAAACCAAAGAAAAAGATATAGAGGAAGCTTTTGAAGAAGGTATTACAAATAATATGCAAATTGGATTTATAAGAATACATGAATCTACACCATCAAAACCTTCTATTCCAGTAAAGTATTCTTTTGATGTTATTAATCCGGAAAAACCAAAGAGTAGTTCTGATTACATCATTGCAAAACAATACAAATATTATACAGATAGTAATGATTTAAAAGAAGCATTATTAGAGGTGATTTCTTTTCTAAAAAAAGAGTTCACTGAAGAAGGAATGTTTTTAGTTGAACATATGCTATTGCGCCCAAATGTTACCAATAACGAAGCAGAAAACTTTTTGCCTATTTGCGCAAAAGACTGTGAAGATTGTGGAACGATTGATCCTTATTCTTACAGAGTTAGTATTGTTTTACCAGGGTATACATACCGCTTTTCAAACCCAGATTTTAGACGCTATATGGAAGATGTTATCAGGCAAGAACTTCCAGCACATATACTACCAAGAATATGTTGGGTAGGAGAGCGTAAGGGAATTGTACCAGATAAAGAAAATGATTTATTACAGTTTGAAAACTCTTATAAAGAGTACCTGTTTGCCAAAACAAATTTAGAGCAAGAACAACCAACAGAAAATGGTGAATTACAAAATTTAATACATGCAATACAGCAATTAAATACAATTTATCCAGTAGGAAGATTAACCGATTGTAGTGCTGAGGAGGAAGCCTTAGATGGAAGAATCATTTTAAATCAATCTAGTATTGGAAACATTGGCGTAGAAAAAGAAAACAATAACGAAGAAAACTCATAAAAAATAGTACGTGTTTATTTATTAACACAGCCAAAACATAATACGTATGGAAACGACTAACCTAAAATTAAAAGAAATTACAACTGAATATAGCAAGTTCAATGCTAATCAAGTATTAACAGAAACACAATTAAATGCATTTATTGATTATTTCGATGATCAAAACCGTTTATCGAGGTTAGGCTTAAGTGGTGTTGGTTTAGTATGTGGTTTTAAAGTAATACCCAAGTTTACCATAGATAAAACTGCTGTTACAAGTATTGAAATACTGCAAGGGGCTTCAGTAACTACTGATGGAGATTTAGTTCAGTTTTTTGATTTAATAGAAGAAAACCTACCATCAAAAACATTTTCATTCTATAAAAAGTTTGAAGATACTGATGGGAATTACGAACGTTTTAAAAACTCTCAAGATAAGCAGTATAACTTATGGGAATTGCATACAGAAGAAGAAGAGTCGTACACCAATTTAGTTGAGTTTCCTGAGATACAAAAAATGGCTGTTTTATTGTATCTAGAACAGTACGCAAATGAAGATGAATTGTGTAGTAAGTTGACATGCGATAATCAAGGGATTGAACAAATTAATAAGCTGCGAGTATTACTCGTGAGCATTGAAGATTTAGAAGCGATTGCTGCCAAAGATGCTATATTTTTAAAGCACAATTGGTATAAAATTAACCATGAGTTACCAGTGGTGGAAGCAAGAAGAGTGGTGTTAACTGAAAATAATACGCAAACATTTGCAGAGTTAAAAGCGCAGTTTGATAGTGTTGTTAAAGATGAAAGTATTAGTGTAGATTTAATTGCAGGATTTGATACCATATTTTCAAAATTTCAAAAACCATCCATAGCTACCAAACTAAAAGCATTGTTTAGTTTTAGTTCGTTGGCGGTTCCATTAGATTTTCAGTATCGATATGATGCTATAAAGGATATGGTAGACACTTACAATGAAATTAAAGAACTACTGCTACATATCAATGTAAATTGTTGTCCGAGCATAGGTGCTTTTCCAAAACATATTATGTTAGGAAAATTGAAGCAAACGGAAGATTACCCAGAATTACGTCACCGATTCTATAAATCAACGATTGTAGGTCAAGAAAATGAGAACCTTCAAAAAGTACAATTGTTAATTAGTAGAGCAATTGCTATTGTAACTAATTACATAGGAAAAATAAAATCTGATGAAATTGTTATCACACCATCGCAAGCATATAGTCGTTTGAGCGATAAAGCAGTTCCTTTTTATTACAATGTTTCTTCACAGTTTTTAAAGAATTGGGACTTTAACAAAACAACAAACTACAGAGCCAACCAAAACTTAAGTTATCATAAAGAAAACCTTTCGAACTCTTTAGCCATTCAAAAACCATTATCATACAATATTGATAAAAATGACTTTTACAGAATTGAAGGACATCAAGGGAAAATGTATCGAGATGCCCTAGCAAAAATCTTAAAACTTAAAAAAGATAACGGTTTGAGTTTTGATGTGAAAACACTTTCTATCAATGCTACTGAACAAATTATTAACATCAACAATTACGAGTGTGAGTTTGAAGATTTAAAAATGTTATTGAACGCATGGAGAGCTGAACAGAATTGTATTTTATCAGAAGTAAGTAAAACATTTTCAGCATTCAAACTAACCAATCCAAAAGTTAATACGGTAGTTGATAAAGTTGAAAAATTTAGAGATAAAACAGCGGTTCTAGATAAGGAACCAATTAAGGAAGAAATTCCACAAGTAAAAGAGTATGTGAGTAGAATGGATGTGCTTTCTAAAGAAACAAATATAAAGGAAGACTTTAGGTATAAATACGATATTGGAGCCAAAGAATACAGTAGGTTTTTAGAAGAAGAAAACATAGTTAAAGAGAGCTTAACTAAAGAAGACGATTCTCTTGGGACTTTAATAGAAAAAGTATTTGATACAAATAAAGATGGATCGGCTAGTGACATTATTGTTCAACTCAATAAAGAAACCGAGGTAATAAAAGAAACGGCAGTATGGAAAGAAGAACCTACGCTTAGTGACTTCATTTTAACAGATTTAACCGAAACCTTGGTTCATGCATATATATTAGATACCAAAGTACCATTATACATAAGAGACATAGATAATTTAGTGTTAACCAACTATAAGTTAACCATTGCTGAGTTGTGTAAAAAAGTAAAAAGTTTGCAGGCTAAATATAACAGTACTACACTAGAATTGTCTACTAAGCAAATTTTAGGATTGTTAATTAACCAATTATCTATTGTTTGTTGTTCAGGAAAAAAGCTAGAAACATTACTAGCTGAAATAGAAAAGAGAAAGAAAAAAATACTCGGAAGAATACAACTTTCAGAATTTGTAAAACAACATCCAGGACTTGAACATAAGGCAGGAGTTGTTCCAGGAGGAACCTTTGTAATGGTGTATGTTACCGAAAATGCAGCTGATAAAAATACATTTGATGAGGTAGTAATAGATGTTGTATTTAAAAATCAACCAATTTTATCAGATGTCGGATTTATAAAAGACGAGTTCTTAGCTTCTAAAGAAGCTTTTTTAGAAAAAGAAGTATTGTATAAAAATGGAGGAGTAATCAAGTTATGGGATAAAAGTTCAACAATTAACTTTTCATTTGTAGATGGAAGTTATTTTAACCTAAAAGACAGGCTGTTTTTTGAACAAGATGTTGTATTGGTTGGAAAAACATTGGCAGAAACAGTAAATAATTTTACAGCATTCTTAAACAGAACTTGGTTTAGAGCGGGAGTATCTAAAGTTCTTAAGGCAGAAGAAACCAAAATGTACAAAGACGGATCGGTTGGAATGCGTATTACGATTAAAGATCATTTAGTACCAAAAGGAGAATACTTTTTCCAGATATACAATCCTGTTGTTTTAGAAACAACCAAACGATTGTATTTCGACGAAAATGAAGTGCTTAGTGAGAATGAAACATTAAAAAACACCGTGGTAGCAGATTTTTCTTTACCCTATATGTGTTGTTCAGATTGTGCACCAGTTAATTTTATAATCCCTAAAGAACCACCGTTTTTAAGCTTACCAGTAAGCACCATTTGTTTGCAAAAAGAAACTGTAATAGAACCGTTAATTTTTACTGTCAGACCTGTGGATGGAGAAGTAAAAGCAATTGTTCCTGAAGGAGTAATATCAGGAGTATTTAAAGATTCTGAAGATGAAAAATGGAAAATAGATGTTGCAAAAGTTGATAAAAGTTTATTAGGTAAACCGTTGAAGTTTACAGTAAACGATGAGCCTACAGATTGTGAGCTTACAGTATATCCAGCATTAGAGTTGTTGGTTGAAGTAGAACAACCTATTGAATATAATGAAGATAAATCTAAAGCCAGAGTAACGTATGTATTACATTGGAAGGATCCTGATATTGTTAGTGCTGATTTCTTTAATAATATCAAGTACTCTTGGGATTTTATGGGAGATGGTACAAGAGTAGAACATGCACCTATAAATAATAAAGTTTTCCATAACTACACCTTACCAATTAATGATATTAATAATGAGATAAACCCAGCATTAGAAATTTCATTAGGACCATGTTCAAAAGAAATTCCTATAAGCCCAATAAAGTTTGACACTTTAACACCGTCAGAGTTGGCTATCGAACCATCATACTGTATCGATTTTACTAAAGAAAAAATAGCAAGAATACCATTTACCAATGTTAATGGAACAATAACTATTGTTGGTGGGGCTATAAAAGGACTAACGATTGAGAATAATGAATTGGTTATTGATGTAGCCACTTTTGAAAGTTATGATCAAATTATTGAGTTTTTAGAAGACGGACAAACAACAAATGCAAGAATAACGATTCATGAAGTTAAACAAATAAGCATTTCTGAACGAAGCGAATCGAGATTTATATGGAAAGATGGACAATTATTTTATGAAGCAGCTTTTGAGGCAATACTTCCAGAAGGTGTAAAACCCGAAGGATTAAAATTTAATTGGAGTGTAAATAGCATTGAGTCGGATACAGAGTTGTTCAATCCTCAGTTATTAGTCAAAGAAGGTGTAGGGAACTCATACACGATAAAGTTAATGATTACTGATGGCAACGGATGTTTTTCTAAAGCAGATTTTACAAAGAATATAGCCTTCCCAGAGTTTACAATAAGCTTACCAAACACCACTTTTTGTTTAAGTGATAAAGAGTCTTATCCTGTGGTTGTGAGACCTCAATTTGAAGGGGTACAACTAACAGGAGGAAATGTGAAATTGAACGAAGAAACTAAAGTATGGGAATTTGTGCCAGCCAATTCAGGGTTAACAGCTTCGGGGACTGTAAGTATAAGCCTTGTAGGAACTTTTGTTACACAGACTATTAATTTAACAGCAACACCACAAGCAAGCTTTACACATAGTTTTGATTCAGAAAAGAGAATATTATCCTTGACAAATACTTCTGAAAAAGGAGATAAGTACGTTTGGATAATTAACGGAGTAGAAAAAGAACCACAAGTAAATAGAATAACCATAACCGAAGATTTAAGCAATTTTGAGGATGATATAGTAGAAGTTTCATTAATAGTAGCAAGTGAGTGTGGAGAACATACCGCTACAGAAATGATAGAAATAGGTAAAATACAAGATAAGACTTGTGAGGAGATAAACCAAGGAGAAATTGAAAACTATTATACGTTAAATAAGTTTAGTATAAGTGATGGAGGTAGCGGTACTAATGTTAACATGATTGTGGTAGTTCCTACCAATGATTTATATACCGAAATTATAACCGATGAAAAGAGTTCTTATTTAAAAGGAGACAACAACAACCAATTAAGGGAAATGTTTTCTAAGCTACTTGTCAATACATCAAAATTACTTGTTGAAGATGTTGAAAATAGAACATTGCTTACAAGGTATTTTAGAGCAGAAGTAAGGTTGTTTTTAAATATTCTTCATTGCCAAGCCCCCACAGTTTTAGAGTCGGATGAAAACCGAGGAATTATCTTAGAACTGTTAGAAGTTATAGATAGTGCTTTTATCTTTTTTAAAGAAAATCAAATAAAAGTAGCGAATGAAGAATTCCTACAATTTTTAAAGGAATTTACAACAGAAGTTCAAGCAGCATATATTTCTGAGTTTATAAATGAAAAATTAATAGAAAACGTATAATGGTAGCTAAAGAACATACCATTCATAAAGTATTTGTCGAGGTAAATACAAGAAGTAAAAAGACAGCAGAAACGTATAAAAACTCAATAGAGAACTTTTTACAGGAAGAAGTATTTCCGGCAATAGAGAACTATTTTAATTCTCAGGAAATTGAAAGTAAAGTTTTCATTCAACAAATAGCAAACTTAAAAATAGAAGTTGATATAGCGAATAGTAACAAATCTATAACTAGCAATAGTGTAAAGCGAGAAATAAAAGAGCAACTTATAACAAAGTTAAAAGCTGTTTTTAAAAAACCAGAGTTGCATGAGGTAACAATAAAAACAAGGACTATATCAGAATCTAAACTAGACACTTTTTTTTACTTTTTGGAACACGGAACAACAGCTTGGTGGAACCAAAAAGAAGAAAAAACGTTTACAAAAAAGAGGCTGTTTGAAATAACTGAAAATTCAAGTTTTGAGAGGAGGTTTTTAATGTCTTTAAAAAACCCTGTGCAAAGAAAGCGATTGATACAACAGTTTAAAACAGAGGAGTTGGACCTGTTGTTTTTAGGTGTTTTTAATAAACCTGAGGAATACAAGGCATTTTTGTTGACAATTAAAAAGTTTGATTTTACTTCTTTTAAAATAAAGAATAAAGTATGGAATATCTTTATTAATGCCTTATTAAATAAAGATTTTTCAACAATAACAAAAGATGTTCAAGAGGCTATAAAAATCTTAAAACAAACCAATAGTTTTTATAACGAACAAGAGGAGTTAGTGAGTTTTTTAAAACTCCTTATTTCAAAAAACAACACACTTTCCACTCAGTTTAATAATGAAAAACGAGAAAGAAGAGATAGCGGAAAAATAGAAAAAAATACCACTAATACAAGCAATATAAGTTTTGCAAATGTAACAAGAGAAAGAGAAAAGAGTAACATAGGTAATATTGATGAGTTTACTAAAACAAATTCTGATATTGAAACGAGAACTCAAGATTTAAATACATTACACAATAAGTGTTCTGTTGAAAATAAAGAGCAAGAAGCACAAAGAAATATTAGCCTGCTCAATGAAGTGAAAGGGGTAAAAAGCCAAAACAAAAAAGAAAAGTTAAAGAAACAACTCCCAATAAATAAAAATCAAGAAGAAAAACAAGAAGAATTTAAAACAGAAATGAAACTGGAGAGTAAGGTGCTTAAAAAGGACGATGCAAGCCCAATAACACAAAAGTTAAAAGAGGAAAAAAGAGCAGATTACCAAAGAAGACATCAAGAAGCATTGAAAAATACTTTTTTGGTTAAAAACGAGGTTGCTAGTGAGTTTAAATCTCACCTTGTTAAAAATGTGGGATTAATTTTATTACATCCATTTTTAAAGCAGTTTTTTAACTCATGTGGTTTTCTAAACAAAGAGAATAAAATAATCAAACCACATCAGGCGGTACACTTGTTACACTATGTAGCAACCAAGAAAGAGCAGCAATTTGAAAATAACTTAGTCTTTGAAAAATTCTTATGCAACCTGCCCATACAAAGCTCTATTGAAAGAAATATAGTTTTGGATGATGAGCTTAAAGAAAAGTCAGAAGAATTATTAAGAGCAGTACTTCAAAATTGGTCAGTATTAAAAAAATCTTCAAATGATTTACTGCGGAATGAGTATTTACAAAGAGAAGGTAAGTTAGACTTAACGAAAGATAACCCTACGCTAACAGTTGAAAGAAAAACACAAGATATTTTATTAGATACCAAGCTTCCATGGAACCTTAGTTTGTGTAAGCTTCCTTGGAAGAAGGAACTAATCTTTACAAATTGGTAGCGTATCACTAAAACTTTAGAAGTCATGTTTAAAAGAGATAAAAAACCAGAACCTACTGTTACAGAAAATGATCAAAAAAAGAACCTTTTCTTTCAGCCAAAACTAGCGTTTGGTAGGCAAGGTGATTCATATGAAGTAGAAGCAGATAAAATGGCAGATAAAGTGGTAGGAAACACTCACGAATCTAATGCTATTCAGCAGAAAGAAGAAGAAAGTGAAGTTCAGCAAAAATCGTTAGCTACTGAAATAAGTCCTTTAATACAAAAAGCTGAAGCATTAGAAGAAGAACCTGTTCAAAAGCAGGAGGAGGAGGAAGCGGTACAAAGTAAAGAAGAGGAAGAGCCCATTCAAAAGCAGGAGGAGGAGGAAGCGGTACAAAGTAAAGAAGAGGAAGAACCCATTCAAAAGCAGGAGGAAGCAGCAGCGGTACAAAGTAAGGAAGAGGAAGAGCCCATTCAAAAACAGGAGGAAGAAGAGACCGTGCAATCAAAGACCGAAAACAAGGGGGCAACACCCAATAAATCTTCTTTTGAAAACAAATTGAGAGGGGGCAAAGGAGGTCAAAAAATGGATGCTGAAACATTAGGAGAAATGGAATCGGGATTCGGAGCTGATTTTAGCCGTGTAAACATCCACAACGATTCAGAAGCGGCTCAAATGAACCAAGAAATAGGAGCGCAGGCATTTACGCATGGAAATGATATTTATTTTAACGAAGGGAAGTACAATCCAAATTCTAAAGGCGGAAAACATTTGTTAGCACATGAGTTAACACATACCATTCAGCAAAAAGGAATGGTGCAAAAGAAAATTCAAAGAAAGAAACAACCTAAATCAAGTAGGTTTAAGCACGATGAAAATATCAGTAAAGCATTAAATAATTCCAAGTATATTAAGTTAGGAAGTACAGGCATACAAGTAATCACTTTACAAAAAGCTTTACTAGATGCAGGTTATACCCTAACAAGTGGCGTTTCTGGAACTTTTGATAAAGGAACGGATTTAGCGGTAAGAAAATACCAGAAAGACAATAAGTTGCAAGTTGATGGGATTGTTGGTCCCGAGACAATGGGGCATTTGGATAATAATTTTGCGGCTACAACAATCACAAACCGCTATACGAATTGGTATAAAAAGCAACGTAAGCTATACAAAAGTGAAGCGAGTTTTCCTTTTCATGTGAAAATCATGAACTTCTTTTATAAATCACGTAATTTTCACGTAATTCAAATGTTAAAAGACAAAGGATATACAATTAAAATATTTACGTCAGCATATGATTTTTGGAAAGATATAAAAACAGGAAAAATAACAAAAAGTAACTTAAGTAAGAGGTTAAGAGGAAATACAGAGAAGCATACAAATACAATAAGGTTGAATGCAAACTTATCAATAGAAGATGCTGCAATGACATTATATCACGAGTTACATCACGCCTATAGTAAAGAAACGGATTATTTAAAACAGGAAATAGAAGTTAGAATTTTAACAGAACAATTTGCGATAGATAATAACTTACCAGAAACAGGTAAAAATTACAGAACAAAAAGCAATGAAGTAAATAAAAAGTATATAGAAAATCAAATAATGTCTTCCTCACATTATAACCCAAAGGGAAGAGTAAGAGTAAAAAGAACTTATGGAGGAGAAAAAATTGTAGGACCTTGGATTGTACCAAAATAAACATATTTAAATATGTACTAGTACTCTTTACATTAACTATTAACTGTACACATAAAAAGCAAGAGATGATTAGAATTAATGCACAAATAGAAAAATTCACTCAAAATGCACAAAGAGATTATTATGAGGGAGGGAGCGCCCAGAATTTTCATGCTGTAAGATTAAACATTAGTAAGCCTAAAAAACTTTTGGGATATAAGTTTACAGTTTTGATAGAATCAGGTAAAGAGTTTGATGAAAAATGGAGAAAAGAGAATAGCTTGCTATCTTTTGAAATAGAGCCCCTATTGTTAGAAGATCATAATTTTTTATTCTTTGAAGCAGCTTTAGAAAATATAAAATGGGAAAAATAATAGAATAGTTAATTAAAACAAGGATGTTTTCACCACAAAACCAACATACCACAAAACCAACTTCTTCAAAATATACTGGAGGGAAAAACTTTATTCAACCTAAATTAAATGTTGGAAAACCAGGAGATACATATGAGGTAGAAGCCGATAGAGTCGCCGATCAAATTGTAGCAAAAGGAAAAGAAACTCCTAATTCTTTCTTAACACCAACGATTCAAAAGAAAAATGAAGAGGAACTTCAAAAGCAAGAATCAAACGAACAAGAGGTTCAGCAAAAACCATTGGTGGACACTATAAGTCCAGTAGTACAATTAAAATCAGAAAATTACCTTCAAAAGCAAGAAGAAGAACTACAACAAAAAGAAGAAGAGGATGTGCAAATGATGGAAGAAGAGGAAGTAGTTCAGCATAAAGAAGAAGAGGAGCTACAAAAATCTCCCGAAGAAGAGATCCAACCTAAACAAGATACATCTGAAACTTCATTTGTTGGAGAAGTAATCCAGCAACAAACCGAAGAAGACATTCAAGAGAAAGAAGAGGATGACATTCAAGAAAAAGAGGAAGAAGAAGTACAACAACTACAAATGTCGGGAGGAGATGATACTTCTTCACTAGAAAGTAACTTAAGTAACTCAAAAGGAGGAGGAAATTCGTTACCTAGTAGCACTAAAAATGAAATGGAGTCAGGTTTTGGAGCCGATTTTAGTGGGGTGCGTGTTCACAACGATAGCAATGCGGTTCAAATGAACAGAGAATTGGGCTCTCAAGCATTTACCAATGGAAATGACATTTATTTTAATGAAGGGAAATACAACCCAACCTCCGAATCAGGAAAACACCTATTGGCACATGAGTTAACACATACCGTACAACAAGGAGCATCATCAGCCGCTAACAATGTTCAAAAATCAGGAGGAGAAACGGGTACAGAAACCTTAGTAGCACCCACTCAAGCACTAGATATAACAAATGGATTACAATTATCTGACGACTGGTTAGCCTATATTGAACAAGAATCGAGAACGCGCAATTTTGAGGTAGCTGTCAAGATTGGAGAACGTTTTACGGGAACCATTAGAATAAGAAAGTTAGGAAGACCCGCAGAAGGAGAATCGCAAAAATTTGAATTATCAGACGGCAATGATTATCTGGATGTTCGTGGAATGTCATTTTTAAATCCCTTGAGAGATGCAGGCGTATTTCCTGTATTGGTATTGCGCAATTTTGGAGAAGAACAAAATACGACAGGTTTTTTAAGTGTTAGAGTAGGAGAAGAAGTGGTACCGGATGTATTGGGTATTATCCAGAAAATTAACCAGAATCTAGAGGCAATGAGCTTCTTAGGTTTGAGTCCGATTGAAGTTGCCGAAGGTTTAGAAAACCGATTCGAAAATGGTGGACTCAATTTTAGAGCCAATAATTTATCAGCTAATATAGATGGCTATATAGAAGCAACAGGAAGTTTAGGAATCACAGATTCTAATTTAAGCTTTGAACTCAATTCAACCGTAGATATTGCTGGGTTAGCCTCTGGAGAATTCAATGTAGCCAGAGGAGCTGATGGAAAGTTAAGCGGACAAGCAAGTATTGCTGCTGATATAGCCAATGTAAGTGCTTCTTTAACTGTAGAATATGATGATGGTGCTGTAACTATTCAAGGTACGGGTAGGATGAATTCCGATAAATTCTCTGGAGAAATTACCCTGTTAGTAACCGATGCAACACGTTCTCGACAAATGATGCACGCTGCATTAGGCGTTGAAAGTATGGATCAAGAAGCCGAAGCTCCTGCAAATCAAGAACAGGTAACTACACCAAAAACGAAAAATAATCAAGTACTAGCTGGTTGGGGTGAAGTACAAGCAACTATAACACCTTGGTTAGAAGGAACGGCAAAAGTAGGAATAGACAATGAAGGCCATGTTACCATTGTCGGTGAAATTATTGTTCCAAATGAGATTGAGTTAATGGAGCAGCGTGGAAAGAAGGTCGATATTTTTGAAGTTGAAATACGAGCAGGATATGGAATTCCATTAGTAGGCCAAGTGTTTTTATTTGCGAGCATAGGAATGTTTGCCAATGCAGGTTTTGGTCCTTTAGTATTAAAAGATGTAGGTTTTACAGGAACCTATTCTACCGATCCATCCGTATTGCAAGAGTTTAATATTACAGGAACGTTGGGTATTAATGCTTTTGCTGTACTTGGATTAGAAGCCGAAGCAGGTGTGGGAGTTACCTTAATAGGACATGATGTAAAAGCAGGAGTAAATGTTACGGCTGCGGCTGGACTACGAGCGTATGCAGAGGCTACACCAACTTTTGAATATAAAGAGGAAGCTTCTCCAGAAGGAGGAAAAGTAGGAGAATCACGATTAAAAGGACATTTTGAAGCTGCAGCTCAACTATTCTTACAATTATCAGGAGCTTTATTTTATGAACTAGATAGTCCATGGTGGTCACCTGCACCTGATGGGAGAGAAGAGTTTCCATTAGGAGAGGTACAATACCCTATTGGAGATAGTTTAGGAATTGGAGCCGATGTAGATTGGTTAGTAGGAGGAGAAGAACCGCCAGAATTAACCATGTCTCCTGTAGAGTTTGACCCTGATAAGTTTACTGCCGATGTTATGGCAGATCCGCCTCCACGGAGCATGGGAGATAGCGAATCGAGTCCTGAAGGAGAATGGCAAGGAGAAAACACAAATAGCAATCAAACAGTAAATCCTGAAATAACAGGTGAAGGAGAAGGGTTACCACCTGGTAGAAGAGAAGAAGATTTAAGTGCTCTTTCTGAAGAACAAAAATACATGCGTGCTTTAGACGAATTGTCTCAAATGGAAAATGCGAATCCAAAACCTACAATCGGAGTTGTGGAAGATAAAATAACAGCTGTTAAACGCAGGTATGGAATTCGTAGAATTCAAACTAGAAATGAAGAAACAGAAAGTGTTGCTGTTTATGTAGAACATGGAGAAGAAAACAATGGAAGGCATTTGTTACAAATACCGTTAATGAGTGAGGCCGAAAAAAGAGAACTAATTAATGAAGGATTGCGAGCACTCCATAGAAAAGAAGGAGAAAAAGCAGAAGAAGGAAAGATAAGCAGGGCAGAGGCCGAGGAAGTAGCGACAGAAATAAATGCTGAATTTGAGGTTTTTACTTCCGTTAGCGTTACAGATGGAGAGGATAGTTGGGATTATATTTATACGGCTAGTCCTCCTAAAAAAGAGGAATCAAATTTGACTAAAGAAGAGGTGGAGGAGACAAATGGTGAATCTGAAGAAGGAGTTGAAGAGTTAGAAAAAAAGCCTAAAATTTTAGACCAAGTTGGAAGTAAAGTTACGGATGACAATGACGAAATATTACCTGAGTTTAAACAAAAACTCGGAGATCATGCCGATAATAAATTAAAATTTAAAGATAGAGATAGAGAAAATCAAGCTTATCAATTTATGTCAAATACGGGTAAAATTAATAAGGTAAGCTTTAGAGGTAAAACCAACCCTTTACCCACCTTATTTATTGATGGGAGTGATGTTGAAGAAAATTATGCAGACCAAGGAATTTTAAAAGAAGGAGCAAGTAAAAATTATAAAAAGCCCCATGGATTTTACAAACCCGATAAGATAAAAATGACATATGATAAAGCATCAAAAAAATATTTAGCAGAGTATTCAACCAAGCCGTACTCTGGAGAAGATAGAGGAGACGACAATCCGAAATTTAAAATTGAAATTTCTTATGGAGAAGTTGCCGAAAAAAGCAATGATGTGGTAGAAAACAGAAGTGTTTTTGGAGATAATTTAGTATTCAAACCAGAAGGAAATCCTAGAGGAACTACAGATAGTGCTAGCAATGGTTTTGACAATGCTCATCTAATAGGAGATCGATTTGGAGGGTCTGGTAAAAATTCTGCACTAAACATTTACCCTTCTTCTCCTGATTATAATAGGAAGGCAATGTTAGGAGTTGAAAATAAGATGGCATCAATTTTTTCTAACCCAAGTATTTCTTCTTTCGACTTGAATGTTTCTGCAAACATAAAACATGAAAAAGGAAACAACTTAAATCAGTTGTTAGAACAAGAGTTTACTGAAGACAATCCCAATTTTGACCCTCAAAGATTCAAGGGCTTAGAAGAAGAAGAAGTAAAAACAAAATTAGTTAGAGTATTACAAAAAGAGATTAATGCAGATCTTAAAGAATTACCAGGGCAGTTTTTAAATGTTTTTTATAACAGTAGTGGTTATGAATTTACCGAAGAGCAAATGGTTACAGATCCAAATGATGAAGCTTATAAAGAAGATTTTAATCAGCATACTTTTGATGATAAAACAGCCAGATTGGGAATTGATAGTGGTTATGGGAATATCATAAAAGACCATCCAGCAATGCAAGACGAGACTCAAACAGAAAGTGCCTCTTAAAAAGAAACGTAGTATGGAAGTAATTGACAAAAAAATAAACTCATTAATTAATTTAGAGTTGATAAAGTATCTTGAAAATAGAGTAAGAGCAAGATTATTATATGAGTTGAGAGAAGAAGTAGTAGAGGTAATTGAACCAGAAATAGAGAAAGATGGAACTTTTTTATCTGACTTTATTATTAGAAATAAATTATCTAATTACGAGGTTATTTTACTGTTGTTAACACTAATACCTCATTTAGTGCCTAATTTTTATACCAAAATAATCGAAGAGTACATTCCGCAAGGAGGAGAGTTTCCTGAATTTGGCGGAGTAAAAGGAAAGTCTTATCGAGGTATTTTACCAACAGTAGAGACAGCACTGTATATATTGTCGGGGAATTATATAGTCAATAGGTTATTGAACAGAGCTTATATTCTTTATGAAAACAGATTGATAAAAAACAAAATAATCGTTGTTGAAAAAGTATCAGAAGGAGAACCTTTAACGTCTGCAAAATTAATTTTATCAGAAGAATATACACACTTGTTTTTAACAGGAGAAGAACTAAAACCACAATTAAGTCAAGACTTTCCAGCAAGTTTAATTACTACCAATTTAGCATGGGAAGATTTGGTATTGCAAGAAAAAACACTCAATGATGTCAAAGAAATAGAAAATTGGCTAGCGTACAAAGAAATACTAATGAACGACTGGGGTATGGCTTCAAAAATAAAACCAGGTTATCGTGTGTTGTTTTGTGGTCTCCCTGGAACGGGAAAAACGTTGACAGCAGGTTTACTAGGAAAACATACAGGGAAAGATGTTTATCGAGTAGATTTATCAATGGTAGTTTCGAAATATATTGGAGAAACAGAAAAAAACTTATCCAAACTATTTGATAAATCCATTAACAAAGATTGGATTTTATTTTTTGATGAAGCTGATGCTATCTTCGGAAAACGAACAGGTGTTCGTGATGCGCACGATAAATACGCGAACCAAGAAGTATCGTATTTATTACAAAGAATAGAAGCCCATCCGGGACTTATAATTTTAGCTTCCAATTTTAAAAATAATATTGATACGGCTTTTACACGACGCTTTAATAATATCATAGAATTCGAAACGCCAAACTATGATGAAAGATTACTATTGTGGAAAAACAATTTACCTAAAAATGTTGAACTTGAAGAGTCAATTACGATAGAAGAATTAGCAAAAAAATTCAACCTCACAGGAGCAAACATCGTAAATGTAGTTCAATATGCGTGCTTAAAGACCATTGGAAGTAACGAAAATAAAATTTTAAGGCAGTATATTTTAGAAGGAGTTAAAAGAGAATATACAAAAGAAGGAAAAACAATTAATATTAAACTTTAAAAAGCGGAGTAATGAAATTAATTAATCAAATAAATGGTATCCCTTTACAGTATGCTAGATTAACCAATCATCCTTATGGAACTAGAGGAGAACAACGTAATTTTTCAATTGATGAAGATTTCTTAAGTATTCTAGAAAATGCACTTCAAGAAGTTTTCGAACATTGTCCTTTAGGAAGGCCAGAAGTAATTACCACTGCAGGAATTTTTGTTGAAAAGCCAGGGCAACACGGACACGGAAAAGCATTTGATTTAGATGCAATTTTTTGGAGCAATGAAAATCTAATTACAACTAATTTTATTCATCAAAAAGAGTTATATCTTGGAATAGAATCCTTTTTAAGAAAACACTTTGGTATTGTGTTAAATTATTATTACCCTAATCACAAAGATCATTGGCATGTCGATACCAGTGTACCTGTCGACTATAATGAGACCTCAAAATCAGAAACCCTGTATTTGCAGTTGGTTTTAAAGCATATTTATAAAGAAGAAATTTTAGTAGATGGAGTATGGGGACGCCAAACTTCTGGAGTAGTAAAAAAAGTTTTCGATAAACTAGGAATAGCCACACCCATTACAACAAAGACCAACTATTTAAATTTTCTAGAGGTAACGGGTAAAATAGCATTTAAGTTATATGAAGAACATACTTCTCCTAAACATTTGTTAAGTAACTTAGCAGAAGTAATTGAAGGGTTGCCGCAACAAAATAAAATAGCAGTAAGAGCGGCATTCAATAGCTTTTTAGATCACGGAGAAACAGCAACTTGGTTGAGTAATTTTGAAGAAATTCACAATTTGAATGCTATTATAGAAGAAATTATAACCTAAATTTTTATTTTGAAAACTGATGTTTAAACCACACTTTTTTCCAAACTCTCTTTAGAATTAAAAATGTAGTGTTTTCAGTATAGAAATCAATATCACTTGATTCAATATTTTGCAGATCTCTTTCAGAAACATCAATGCGATATAAAAGGTTAGTATAAGAATTAAAATCATGTAAAATTAACTCTTTTACTGACTTTTGGAGTTTTTCTTTTAACTCAGAAGGAGTATTATTTACAGAAAAATCTAAATCAATTCCAGTCAAACTTAAATCTTTGTTAAGTTGAATTATAAGTTGTTTATATAACTTTTGAGTAGCTATATTTGTTAATAAATCAATACTGTTTTGATAATTAGAGAGCATTTTTTAATTCAATTTATAATTGATAAATTGTTCGTCTAATGCTTTTAAAAACTCACTGGACACTTTAATTTTTGTTGTTCTACTAGGTAAACTCAGTTCTATTTTTTCTTCAGCATCCCAAATGGTAAAATACAAACTTTGTGAACCTTTGTTGGTCGCAAATAGGTGTTGTAGCTCTTTAATTGTGTTTTCTTTTACTTCTTGTAGGGCGATTTTTATAGTGAGTTTTTTACACATTTTATCCATTATATCATGTAACAATAAAAACTCATTAAACCCAACTCTAGGTTCACCTTTAACACCTTCTTTAGTAGTCCATCCAGGTTTGATAGTAGTTTTGATAAATAAGAAAGAATTTGGAACCAAAAAGTGTTTAAACTTTAAGTAATCTTCACCAAAAATTCGGAATTCAAAACTATCGTTGTAGTCTTCCATAGTAAAAGCAGCCCATCCTTTTCCTGCTTTTGATACACGATGTTGTACATCGGTTACAATTCCGGCAAAAGAAAGTCCTAAACCTTCGTATTGAGCAATGTTTTTAAAATGCGCTAGGGTAGCGTTGCAGAACTTTAGTTCGTTTTTAAAATCATCAAGAGGATGTGCAGAAATATACATTCCTACGACTTCTTTTTCGCGGGCTAACAACTCCATAGTTCCCCAAGTTTCACACTCAGGAATCAAGGGTTCAGGTAAATCAATTTCTGAAGCTTCTCCAAACAAAGAAACCTGAGACGAATTCTGATTTTCTTGAAACTTATTTCCAAAGCGAATAGCCTTTTCTAAAAAAGTTTGCCCTTTTTCATCTTTTACATAATATTGAGCTCTATGGGCACCAGTAAAAGAATCAAAACCACCCGCTAATACTAATCCTTCAAAAGCCTTTTTGTTTGCAACACGTAAATCAACACGTTTGGCTACATCAAAAATAGAAGAGTAATGTCCGTTTTCTTTGCGTTCATCAATAATTGCTTTAACAGCAGAGCCTCCTACTCCTTTAATAGCTGCCATACCAAAACGAACAGCACCGTCTTTGTTTACTGAGAACTTTGCATACGATTCATTTACATCAGGACCCAATACTTCTAACCCCATGCGTTTACATTCCTCCATAAAAAACGAAACAGTTTTAATATCGTTCATGTTATTAGAAAGTACTGCTGCCATATATTCAGCAGGATAGTGGGCTTTTAAGTAAGCAGTTTGATAGGCAATCCAAGCATAACAAGTAGAGTGCGATTTGTTAAAGGCATAAGATGCAAAAGCTTCCCAGTCTTTCCAAATTTTTTCCAAGGCTTTTTCATCATGACCATTGGATTTTGCTTGATTTACAAACTTAGGTTTCATTTTAGCAAGCACTGCTGCTTGCTTTTTACCCATTGCTTTACGAAGTACATCGGCTTCACCTTTGGTAAAATCAGCTAACTTTTGCGAAAGTAACATTACTTGCTCCTGATATACAGTAATACCATAGGTTTCGGCTAAGTATTCTTCCATGGCAGGAAGGTCATACTGAATTTCTTCATCACCATGCTTTCTTCTAATAAAAGAAGGAATATATTCTAAAGGACCTGGACGATACAGTGCGTTCATTGCGATTAAGTCGGCAAACACCGTAGGTTTTAATTCGCGCATGTATTTTTGCATCCCAGGAGATTCGTATTGGAATATTCCCACAGTTTCTCCACGTTGGAAAAGAGCATAAGTTTCCTCATCATCAATGGGGAAGTTCTCTGGGTCGAGTTCTACCCCATGACGTGCTTTTACAATTTTTACCGTATCCTTAATTAGGGTTAGAGTTTTCAACCCCAAGAAATCCATTTTTAATAATCCTGCACTTTCTACTACCGAGTTGTCAAACTGAGTAACGTACATGTCAGAATCTTTCGCAACCGACACAGGTACGAATTTGGTAATATCATCAGGAGTAATAATCACCCCGCACGCATGAATTCCAGTGTTCCGAACCGAGCCTTCTAAAATTCGAGCTTTGTTAATGGTTTCGGCTTCTAGTCCATTACCATCAGCAATAGCTTTTAGCTCATTTACCATTTCAATTTCTTCAGAACGAAGCTTTTCTTTCAATCCTTTCTCGTCTAAAGAAAAGATCTTTTTCAACTTCATTCCTGGAATTAATTTGGCAATTCTATCTGCTTCAAATAGCGGTAAATCAAGTACACGAGCAGTATCACGTACAGATGACTTAGCAGCCATAGTACCGTAGGTAATAATTTGTGCTACTTGATTAGCACCATATTTTTCAATTACATAATCCATTACACGACTTCGACCTTCATCATCAAAATCAATATCAATATCGGGCATCGATACACGTTCAGGATTTAAGAAACGCTCAAAAAGTAAATCGTACTGAATAGGATCTATATTGGTAATCCATAAACAATAAGCAACAACAGAACCAGCAGCCGAACCCCGTCCTGGACCTACCGATACATCCATGTTTCGGGCTTCTCGAATAAAATCTTCTACAATCAAAAAATACCCTGGATATCCTGTTTTAGCAATAACATCAAGCTCAAAATCTAAACGTTCTCGGATTTTATCGGTAATTTCTCCATAACGCTTTTTGGCTCCTTCATAGGTTAAATGACGTAAGAAGTTATTTTCACCTCTTTTTCCTCCATCTTCAAGGTCTTTTTCATCTCTAAACTCTTCAGGAATGTCGAAAGCAGGTAATAATACATCACGTGCTAGGCCAAAAGGTTCTACCTTATCTACAATTTCTTGAATGTTAATGATTGCTTCAGGTAAATCAGCAAAGAGTTTTTTCATCTCTTCAGTAGATTTAAAATAGTATTCATCGTTAGGTAATCCATAACGATACCCTCTTCCTCTACCTTTAGGAGTTGCTTGTTTTTCACCGTCTTTTACACATAATAAAATATCATGGGCATTGGCATCTTCTTTGTCCAGGTAAAAAGTATTGTTTGTAGCAACAATTTTTACATCATGTTTTTTAGAAAATGAAAGGAGAGTTTCATTAACAACTCTTTCATCTTCCTGTCCATGGCGCATCAATTCGATGTATAAATCTTCTCCAAATTGTTCTTTCCACCAAAGCAAAGCTTCTTCTGCTTGAGCTTCACCTACATTTAATATTTTGCTAGGAACTTCACCATATAAATTCCCTGTCAATACAATTACGTCTTCTTTGTATTGTTCGATAATTTTTTTATCAATTCTTGGAACGTAGTAAAAACCGTCAACAAATGCAATAGAAGACATCTTTGCTAGGTTGTGGTATCCCTTTTTGTTTTTAGCAAGCAAAACAACTTGGTATCCGTTGTCTTTTTGGCTTTTATTGGTATGGTCTTCACAAATATTAAATTCACAACCTACAATAGGTTTTAAAATGCGTTGTGTTGGTTCTTCCCCTTTTTCTAAAGCTTCTTTGTTTGCTTCTTCAGCGGCTTTGTTATGACCTAATACAGCTTGTACAAAATGAAAAGCAGCCATCATGTTACCAGTATCGGTCATGGCAACGGCAGACATATTGTCTTTAGCAGCAGCATTTACAATATTACCAATTTGAATGGTAGATTGTAAAACAGAATATTGTGTATGATTGTGTAAGTGAGCAAATTGAACCCCTTCAAGCTCTGCTAATCCTTCAGCAGTAGAAATTGTATTGGCCTCTTCTGTTTCTGAAGATTTTCTTTTGCGAATTTTCTCACTTTCCTTTTTTAGGTTTAAGTGTTTGAGTCCAATTACTTGTATCGGATTTGGATTAGCTTCTGTATAACGTTGAAAATAATCAGAAGAAACCCCTAATTGTTCTTCTGTATATTGACGTAGACGAATTAATTCTAAAAAACACCTTGTAGTCGCTTCTACATCGGCAGTTGCATTGTGAGCTTCTCCAAAACCAGTTCCGAATAAATGATTGTGTAATTCGGTAAGAGTTGGAAGTTTAAATTTTCCTCCACGACCACCAGGAATTTGACATAATTGTGCTGTATGTTCGGTACAAGTATCTAAAACAGGTAATTCTGTTAAATTATTTTCAACACCTAAACGATGAAATTCACAGCCCATAATGTTGACATCAAAACTAACATTTTGACCAACAATGAACGTGGTTTTTTGTAATGCATTTTGGAATAGTTCTAAGCCTTCACGTAACTGAATTCCTTGTTCGATAGCTAAATCGGTTGAAATTCCGTGAATTCGCTCTGCATCATACGGAATATTAAATCCGTCAGGTTGGATTAAAAAATCGTTGTGTTCAATTAAGTTTCCTAATTCATCGTGTAATTGCCATGCGATTTGTATGGCTCTTGGCCAGTTATCGGTATCGGTTATTGGAGCGTTCCAACTTTTAGGTAATCCAGTAGTTTCGGTATCGAAAATTAAATACATGGGCAAAAAATTACGTTGAAGTGTCTTGGGTAAAACAAAGTGTAAAAATACGAAGAATTTGCATTGCTATTAAGAGAAGTTATTAACGAGTATTTTTGGTTGTGGTAAAGGCTTGAATAACTGGCTGTAATCAAAAAAGGGTGTTAAGTGTAAGTTAACTTTAAAAGAAATATGAAAAAAAAGTAGTTGATAATCAATTAATAAGATTACATTTGCACTTTAATATAATATTTTTTTACAATGAAAGAAGGAACAGTAAAGTTCTTCAATGAATCTAAAGGTTTTGGATTTATTATCGAATCAGGATCAAACACAGAACATTTTGTACACGTATCAGGTCTAATCGACGAGATTAGAGAAGGTGATACTGTTGAGTTTGAACTTAAAGAAGGAAAAAAAGGATTAAACGCAGTTAGCGTAAGAGTATTATAATATACCTTCACAATTTATTTTTTCTAAGCATCTGGATTCCAGATGCTTTTTTAGTTAAATAAAGAATGTTTTTTAAAGGTAGTTTGGAAAATATTTTCTAATTTTGCGCTCACTTATCACGAGATGGTAAGATTTGTTAATAACCAAGGTCGCGTACCTTAAAAATTAAAATTATGCCTGTAAAAATTAGATTACAAAGACACGGTAAAAAAGGAAAACCATTTTATTGGGTAGTAGCTGCTGATTCTAGAGCTAAAAGAGACGGTCGTTTCTTAGAAAAAATCGGAACTTATAACCCAAACACGAACCCTGCAACAATTGAATTAGATGTTGATGGAGCTGTAAAGTGGTTACAAAATGGTGCTCAACCAACAGATACTGCTAGAGCTATTTTGTCTTATAAAGGAGCTTTGTTAAAGAATCACTTAGCTGGTGGAGTAAAGAAAGGAGCTTTAACTGAAGAGCAAGCAGAAGCTAAATTCAATGCTTGGTTAGATGAAAAAACAACTAAAGTTGCTGGTAAAGCAGAAGGTTTAGTAAAAGCAGAGGCTGAAGCTAAAGCAAAAGCTTTAGAGGCTGAGAAAGCTGTAAATGAAGCGCGTATTGCCGCTGCAACTCCTGCTGTAGAAGATAGCGAGGATGCTGCTGCTGAATCAGGTGCTGATAGCGAAGAATAAAAAACTGTATTACGATGATGCAAAAAGAAGATTGCTTTTATCTTGGCAAAATCGTTAAAAAACATAGTTTTAAGGGGGAGGTAGTTATTAAGTTAGATACCGATGAACCCGATCTTTACGAAAATTTGGAATCAGTTTTTGTCGATTTAGGCAATAACCTGATTCCTTTTTTTATTGAGAAATCTACCCTCAGTAAAGGTACTATGTTTCGAGTAAAGTTTGAAGACGTAGATACCGAAGCAGATGCAGAGGCTATTTTACGTTCAGGTGTTTACTTGCCTTTAGAGTTGCTTCCAAAACTTTCGGGAAACAAATTCTATTATCATGAAGTAATAGGGTTTAAGGTTATTGATGCTTCTTTTGGCGAAGTGGGAGAAGTGGTGAGTATTAACGATTCTTCTGCACAACCTTTATTTGAGGTTGACAGAGGAGGGAAAGAAGTTTTTATACCTATGATTGATGACTTTATCAAAAAGGTAGACAGAGATACTAAAACTATTGAGGTCGAAACACCAGAAGGGTTAATTGATTTGTATTTGGATTAGAAAATATATTCAAAGACACAATCTTTTCCATTTTCAAAAACTTGTTGCATTCCTACAAACTCAAAGCCTAGATTCTTTAACAACTTTTGAGATTTTTCGTTCTTGGGCATAGTTAAAGCCATTACTTTCTCTTGCTTAAAGGTAGTACGAACATATTCTATAATTAGTTTTGTGGCTTCTGTTGCATATCCTTTTCCTCTTCCTTCGGGTAAAAATGCGTACCCAATATCAATAAAATCTAACGTGTTTCTTTGAAGTGCAGTTGAGGCTCCAATAGGTTTGTTGGTTTCTTTTAAAATAACCGTAAAAAAACCAAGCCCTCCTAGTTTTGAGTTTTTAAACAAGATGTCCTTTAGGTAAATACGAGTCTCTTCAATAGAATTTAAATTTTTATCTCCTATAAATTGAATCCAATCTGGATCATTAAATAGTTGAAAGTAAAAAGGGGCATCGCTTACCAGAGCTTCCTTAATAATTAAACGTTCGCTTTCTAATAACATAGCCTAAATATAAATTAAAAATGTACTTTTGCGAAGCAAAAAAAGAATAAAATGAGTTTATTACAAGAATTACAAGATAGAAGCGGAAATCAATGTGAGTTATGTGCATCAAAAAATGATTTGTCAATTTATGAAGTACCACCAATTTCAACAGGAGGAGTTGATGGGAGTTTGTTGGCTTGTGCTACTTGTGTTGAGCAGATTGAAGATGTTGATAAAACAGATGCTAATCACTGGCGTTGTTTAAACGATAGTATGTGGAGTGAGTTCAGAGCCGTGAAAGTTGTAGCTTGGAGAATGTTACACCGTGTTAAAAAAGATGGGTGGTCACAAGATTTGTTAGATATGATGTATTTAGAGGATGAGGAATTGCGTTTTGCTGAAGCTACAGGTGAACATTTAGATGAAAGTGAAAAAATAATTCATAGAGATGTGAATGGAACAGTTTTACAAGCAGGAGATAATGTGGTGTTGATTAAAGATTTAAAAGTAAAAGGTTCTAGCATGGTAGCAAAGCAAGGAACTGCTGTGCGTAGAATTTCGTTAGATCCTGAAAATGCTAAATATATTGAAGGAAAAGTAGGAGCTACTCAAATCGTAATTATTACCGATTATGTAAAGAAAATGGCTGAAAAAGAATAGGTTTATATTTAGAATATAATGTCTGCTAAATATTATAAAGAAAAACATTTACAAGCAACAAGGTATAAGATAGAGAACGTTATCAGACAGCAAGACTTTTTGTTAAGACACAAATGGAAAGTAATTGCTGCTGGTATTGTTTTTAGCTTTTGGGCCCCAACTTATGGTGTGGGGCATTCTTTTTCTAATAAAAAATCAATGCTACAAAAAACAGAATATAATTATTTAAAGTTAGTAATGCTTTGCGCAACTATTTATATGATTTTCTGCATTCTTTATCATTTTTCTAGCAGGTATCAGGATAAGAAAAGACTAAACGAATTGAAAGAGTTAGAAAAAAGATTGGAAAAAGAAATTTCGGAGTTAAACTAACTTTTTTATTTCTCAGTATTATAATATACTTTATAAAACTTCATTTTCTTATCTTCATCGTATCCTTGTTCTAAATATTCAGCAGAGGCATCAGGAGCATCAACATCAATTTTAATTTGAATATTGGTGTCTAATTTAATTTCAGTTTTAAACTTGCTTTTTTCCTTCTTTAAAACAACATCAGATACTTCAAAATTATTACGAATTAGTACATCGTTTAATTTTTCAAAGTGCTGCTTGTAATCTTCAAAAAGATCTTTATGCTTGTCTTCTTCAAAAATTTCATCTTTGAAGCCATGGTAATCTACACTTTCATGCTCTTTAAAATAATCAACAGTATTGGCTAAGAAATTACTTTGTTCTTGTTTTCCAAATTCAGGTTTTATAACCTCTTCAGAAAACTCCTTGCACATTTCTAAGTAATTCTGAGTATGCAAGTTACGATCGTCAGCATATTTAACACTTAAGAAGTTTTTAATCCAGTATTGCGCATCGTATTGGTTGTTATCTACCGATAAAACGACAGTTCCTTCTGCATCAGTAGCGTTTAAAATTAAACAACCTTTATCTAACCTCTTGGTTGAAATTCCTTTTTGAACTACTACATCAAAACTGTCATCATCTAAATAGGTTTGAAAGAAGTCTACCTTACTTTCAATTTTAAAAACCCCAACAGCTTCAGTTAAAACATCTTTATACTCGATACCTTCAAAATAAGCTACAATTACATCGCCTGTTTTTATATTGGCTGAGTTCGATTGTTCGTATAAATGATTAACAATGTTTTTAGAGTGTTCAATAAAAACGTTGTTACTATCATCTTCAAAAATATCTGAAGTGTACTTATTAATTTCGTTTAAACGAACATCGGCATGATGACTAAAACGATAGCTTTGTGTAACTGAACCGAAAGGTTTTAGTAAAAAAGGAAGTAATAATTCGTAACTTTCTTCATCAAAGCGGACTAAACTTTCAGAAAAGGCATTTTGTCCACTATTATACTTGTTAGCTACTTTGTGGATAATACACTTATTAATTTCGGTACGAGTTCTTTTAATCATCTTCTAAAAAATTGGAAGACAAAAATAGAAAAATTAAAGTTTCAATTTTAATTGTTCAGGTAACAATTTAAATGATTTTCGATGATAAAGGGTTGCTCCAAATTGACGAATAGCTTCGCGGTGTTCTTTTGTAGGATAGCCTTTGTTTTTATGCCAGTTATACTGAGGGAATTCCTGATGAATTTTTTCCATATACTCATCACGATAGGTTTTGGCAAGTACAGAAGCTGCTGCTATACTCATAAATTTAGCGTCCCCTTTTACAATGGTTTGATGTGGAGTTTCTTGATAGGGTTTGAATTTGTTCCCGTCAACAATAATAAATTCTGGTTGAATAGTTAATTGTTTTATCGAACGATGCATTCCAGTAATAGATGCTTGTAAAACGTTGAGTTCATCAACTTCTTCTTGATGGATAAATGAAACTCCATAAGCAAGTGCGTGTTCTTCAATATAAGGACGAAGATGTTGTCGTTTTTTTTCTGAAAGCTGTTTAGAATCATTTAATAATTCATGGCGAAAATTACTAGGTAAAATAACTGCTGCAGCTACTACAGGACCAGATAAACAACCTCTACCAGCTTCATCTGTTCCTGCTTCAAATTCATAGCCACTATAATTTAATTGCAACATGCTACAAATTAACAGATTTCAAAGAAATTAATCGTGATTTTTGTCGTTAAATTATTTTACTTTTGCTGTTATGAAGAAAAATCTTTTAGTACTTTTTTGTTTGATAAGTGTCCAAGTACTTTTTTCTCAAATTAGAAATGTTGATGGGAGTTTTGGTAAAATTCCTAGAAGAGGGATAGACTCACTACCAGATAATGAAATAAATGTAAAGCTTAGTGGGAAAACTAAGTATACCGATTATAAAATTATATCGCATAAAAACGATACTACAATTGTAGATACGACATTGACTATTCTGAAAGAGTATGCATTCAACTTTTTAAGAAAAGATAATTTCGAATTGCTAGCTTTTCATAATCAAGGACAAACTTTTAACAATTTAGGATACGATTTTACGGCCATTTCTCAATTTCCTGATATAGGTTTTAGAGCTAAAATGTTCAATTATTTTAATATTGAAGATGTAAATTATTATCACGTACCTACCCCAACAACAGAAATCATGTATCGAACTGGGTTAGAGCAAGGTCAGGTATTAGATGCACTTTTTACAACAAACTTTTCCAAACGATTTAATCTTGCCATAGCTTATAAAGGACTTCGTTCGTTGGGAACATATAGGCGCTCTTTAGCTAGTACAGGTAATTTTAGAGTAAGTTTTAGTTACGAGACTCCTAAAGGACAATATGCAATTAGAGGACATGCTGTAAATCAAGATTTTTTCAATCAGGAGAATGGAGGGTTAACAGAAACTTCTTTAGAAGCATTTATAGCAGATGATCCTAATTTTAGTGGGAATAGAGGTAGGATGGATGTGAATTTGAATAGTGCCGAAAGTACTTTAGATGCTAAAAGATTGTATTTTGAACATACTTTTAAACTACTTTCCTCAAAAGATAGTGTGAGTCAAAAAGACTTTACGAATTTAAAATTAGGACATTCATTTACCAGAGATTCTAAGTTTTATCGATTTAACGAAGGTACAGTATCAGGTATGTTTGGAAGTGCAAATATTTCAAGCAGCATAAATAACAAGACTATTTATTTGTTATACAATAATCAGTTCTTTTTAGATTTTAATTCAAAATATGTATTAGGTAAATTCCGTGTAAAAGCAGAATTATCAAATTATACATATGGATATGAAAACTTACAGAATAATACGGTTGGAATTACAAAGAATAAGCTGAAAGGGAATGCAATTTCTTTTGGAGCTGATTGGAATGGAAGAATTGGAAACTTCCATGTAAATGCTTCTGGAAGTCTTACACCTGGAAGCGGACGTTTATCTGGAAATAGCCTTTCTGGAGAAGCTTTTTATAAGAAAGATAGCGTACTTACTGTAAAGGGTAGGGTAGGAATAAGTAACAAATCGCCCAACTTTAATTTTTTATTGCATCAAAGTAGTTACGATGATTATAATTGGGAGAATAATTTTTCTCAAATAGGAACACGTACATTGGGAGGAGTTATTGAGTCTAAATGGGGAAATGTCTCGCTAGATATTACGAATATTAGTAATTATACATATTTTAATAAAGAAAGCAAACCGGAACAATTTTCTGGAGATGTTAATTATTTAAAAGCAAAAGCCTCTAAAGAGTTTATTTTCGGAAAGTTTGCTTTAAACAATACTTTAATGTATCAAAAAGTAGCAAGTGGTAACAGTGTTTTTAGGGTTCCAGAATTGGTTACCCGTAACACACTTTATTATACTGATGAATGGTTTAAAGGAAAACCTTTGTTAGTGCAAATAGGAGCTACATTTAAGTTTTTTTCAGAATATAAAGCGAATGCGTATAATCCGTTGTTAGCAGAATTTACTTTACAAAACGATACGGAAATTGGATATCCAACGGTTGATTTATTTTTTAATGCAAGGGTTCGTAGAACTCGAATTTATTTTAAAGCAGACAACATAAGTTCTTTTGTACTTAAAAAGAATTATTTTTCGGCACCAAATTATCCGTATAGAGATTTCGTAATTCGTTTTGGGGTGGTGTGGAACTGGTTTATATAAAATGAAAGAAAAGTTACGACAAAATTGGAAGTTGTTTTTAATAGCAAGTTTAACTTTAGGGTTAGCACCTTTTAAACCCCCTCATATTGTAGGCAAGTTACAATGGATAGCAGGAGGAAACGCTTTTTCAGGAGAGCAGGCTATGCAGTTTATGGATTGGTTTGATGTGTTTTTGCATGGAACTCCTTGGGCACTTTTAATAGTATCAACTTTATTACATGTTTTCAGGAAAATATAGCTCCATTTCAGATAAAAAACGTCCTTTAATACTACTTTCTCGTTTACCAATTATTTCAAAACCATGTTTTAAATAAAAAGCATCCGAATTTGGGTCTGATAAAACATTTAAAACAGCGCAAGAACTACTTATACAAGATTTTTTTGCATGTTCCAGTAGTTTAGAACCAATCCCTTGGTTGATAAACTTGGGAGTGACAAATAAAAAATCTAAAAAACCTGTTCTAATATTAGCTCGGTATAAAACGTAAAAACCAGCTGTAATATCGTTAACTTGAAATTTATAAATAGTACAATCGGCAAATATTTTAGGGGTGACCGTTAGGTCGTCTTTCCAAAGTTCCATTTGCTCTTTAGAGTATCCCCAGTGTGCTTTTGAACTTATGGCAATTTCAGTTAATAAGTTAGCGTCTTGTATGTTGGCTTTAATTATCATAAAAAAAACCTCACGAAAGGTGAGGTTTATAAATGTTATTCTTTAGAAGCTAGTTGTTTTATTTTAATTTTAAATGCGGCAAATAGTAATGTTGTAAAAGGACTTAGCCAATTAAACATGGCATACAAAGCATAATCTATAACAGGTACACCTAAAACGCCAGAGTGATAGGCTCCACAGGTATTCCAAGGAATTAAAACAGAGGTAACAGTACCAGAATCTTCTAAGGTTCTACTTAAGTTTTCAGGAGCTAAGCCTTTGTCTTTATAAGCTTGTGCGTACATTTTTCCAGGGACAACAATTGCTAAATATTGATCAGAAGCGGTAAAGTTTAAACCAATGCAAGTGGCAACAGTACTGGCAAATAATCCAAATACTGAATCAAATAAACTTAACATAAAACTGCTAATTTTAGCTAAGGCTCCGATAGCGTCCATAACCCCACCAAAAACCATTGCTAATAAAATTAACCAAACTGTTCCAAGCATTTTTTTCATTCCACCAGCGGTAAATAAATCTTTTAATACTTCGTTATCCGTAGCTACTGAAGTCTCAACAGTTATGGCTTGCATTATTCCTTTGTAGGCAGACTCGAAATTTAATTTTTCAACTCCTGAAACTTGCGCAACAACATGAGGTTGAAAAATCAAAGCGAAAGCGCCACCTAGTATGGTTCCAGCTAAAAGGGCTATCAAAGGAGGTGTTTTTTTAATAATTAAAACGACAACTAATACTGGCACAAGAAACAACCATGGAGTTATAGTAAAAGCCTTGTTAATATCGCCAAGCATTTGTTGAGTATTAGCATCACCAGTGGCTGTTTGGGTAAACCCTAAAATGATAAAAAAGATAATGGTTATTATAAATGTAGGAACAGTAGTGTAAGCCATGTATCTTATGTGTGTAAACAAATCTGTTCCAGCCATGGCAGGAGCTAAGTTTGTAGTGTCTGACATTGGAGACATCTTATCTCCAAAATAAGCACCAGATAAAACAGCCCCAGCAGTCATTCCTAAAGAAATACCTAAAGCTTCACCAATACCAATTAAGGCGATTCCCACAGTTGCAGAGGTTGTCCAAGAACTCCCAGTAGCAACAGATATAACAGCACAGATGATTAAACATGCTACTAAAAAGATAGTCGGATTTAAAATTTGAAGCCCGTAATAAATCATTGAAGGAATAATACCACTAACAAGCCATGTTCCTGCAAGCGCACCAACCATTAACAAAATTAAAATAGCACCTGCGGTAGATTTTATGTTTTCAGCAACCTCTTCAATCATTCGTTCATAAGAAACCTTGTTTTTAAAACCTACAATAGCAGCAACAGCTCCACCTAATAATAAAATAAACTGATTGCTTCCACTTAAAGCATCGTCTCCAAATACGTATACATTATAAGCAAGCATACCAATTAGGGCAAAAACAGGAATCAAAGCTTCCCATATGCTTAATTCTTTATTTTGAATTATTTTTTGATTCTCTATTTCAATTTCAGATAGGTTTTTGTCGTCTTGCATGTATGATATTTTTTCGGCTTGTAATGTTACGATTTTGTATAGAATTATACAAATGTAATCAGTTGAGAATCTAGTTGCTGTTTAATATATCAAGTATAATAGGTTTAAGTCCACTAAAGAAGAATTCAACCGCAATTACCATAACTATCAGTCCCATTAACCTCATCATAACGTTTATACCAGTTTGACCTAATATTTTAATGATTTTAGATGAGCTATATAAAATTAGGTATGTTACTACGATTACTAGAAAAGTAGCAACGATTAATACTAGTTTCATTTCAAGAGAATTAGCATCTTCCATCATTACTATAGCATTGGTTAAGGCACCTGGACCACAAATCATTGGTATTGCTAATGGAGTAACAGAAATATCGTTAACGTATGTTTTAACTTCTGAGCTACTTAATTTTACTTTTCCTAATCTTGCTTGAAGCATATCCATACCCATTAGAAAAAAGATTACACCACCAACAACTCTAAAGCTATTTACTGAGATTCCAAAAAAGTTAAATAGCAATTGACCAGAGAATGCAAAAATTAAGATAGTTATAAAACTAACTATAGAGGCTTTTTTTGCAGTTTGATTTCTGCTCTCTTTGTCTAAATCAGCAGTCATCGTCATAAAAATAGGCATGGTACCTAAAGGGTTGATGAGTGTAAAAAACGAAGTAAAAGACAAAACTCCAAAAGTGATTATTTCGTTCATAATTCTAAATTATAGTATACCTATTTCTTTCATACAGGCATTCATCATTTGGTAAGTGCGTTCTATATCGTTGTCTAATCCAATAGAAAAACGAATCAATCCGTCTGTTAATCCCATTTCTTTTTGTTCATCTAAAGGAATTTCTGATGAAGTAGAGGTGCCTGGTGCAGAGAACAAGGTTTTGTAAAAACCTAAACTTACAGCTAAATACCCCAAGTTTCTTTCTTGCATTAACTCCATTAAAGCATTGGCTTTATCTAATGAACCAGCATCGATGGTTAGCATTCCTCCAAAACCGTATTCTTTGTTCATCATGGATTTAAAAACTTCGTGTGATGGGTGTGATTTTAACCCTGGGTATACCGTTTTTAATCCGTCAGCTTCAAATTTTTCAGCTAAGTAACTCGCGTTTTTACTGTGTTGCTTTACTCGAATGTGCAAGGTTCTCATGTTTTTTAAGATGGAAGCAGCTCGCATAGAGTCCATAGATGCACCTAACAACATGCTTGCACCATCAATTACACTTTTTTGAGAGTTGATAAAATCGGTAGTTCCACAAATAACTCCTCCCATCGTATCGGAAGAACCATTGATAAATTTTGTTAAACTATGAATAACAATATCAGCACCTAATTGAGCAGGGGAAATAGATAAAGGAGAAAATGTATTGTCTACAACTAACTGTAAGTTATGTTTTTTAGCTAATACAGATAAGGCTTTGATATCGGCAACTTCTAACAATGGGTTGCTAACGGTTTCACAATAAATCATTTTAGTTTTCTTAGTAATAGCTGCTTCTACTACAGCTAATTTTGTAATATCAACGAAAGAAGTTTCAATACCTATTCGAGGGGTAAAATTCTTTAAAAAAGCATAGGTTCCTCCATAAATAGTTCTACTGGAAACAATATGGTCTCCTGCTTCGCAAATTTGTAAGATGGTAGGAGTGATGGCTCCCATACCAGTAGCGGAAACATTGGCAGTCTCAGTACCTTCCATAGCGGCTAAAGCTTCAGATAGATATAAGTTTGAAGGAGAGGAGTGGCGAGAGTATAAATAACAGCCATCTGTATTTCCCTCAAAAGTATCAAACATGGTTTTAGCAGATAAGAATGTATAAGTAGAGGAGTCTGATATAGATGGGTTTACACCACCGAATTCTCCAAAGTATTGTAGGTCTTGTATGTTGTTTGCAGGTTTAAATTTCATCTTGATTAAGGTTAATTATTAGTAGACTACTAAAATCAACTTTAATTGTTTAAAAATCAATATAAAGTGGTTTGTGTAGAAAATTATACTAATTTTGTGCTTATATTTAGTTTTTTATTAATTTCCGAAAGGATAGTCATAATAAACACAGATTTTTTTTCAGATGAAGTTAGATCATATAGATAAGAAGTTATTAGGGTTGCTTCAAGCAGATAGTAAACAAACCACAAAACAATTGTCATTACAGTTGGGGCTTTCGGTAACAGCAGTTTATGAACGAATAAAAAAGTTAGAAAAAGAAAAAGTAATTACACAATATGTAGCGGTAGTTAATAAGAATAAAATTGAAAAATCGTTTTTAGTTTTCTGTCATGTTCAGTTAGAGCGGCATAATAAAGATCATATAGCAGTTTTTGAAAAAGAGGTTGATAAATTAGAAGAGGTAACTGAGTGTTTTCACGTAAGTGGAGATTATGATTATATTTTAAAGGTTTACGTAAAGGATATGGATGCTTACCGAGATTTTATAGTAAATAAACTTACAGCATTAAAATATGTTGGTAATACTAGAAGTATTTTTACAATAGGCGAAGTTAAAAACGCTATAGCAATAGCTTTATAAAAAAAACGAGTACTTAAGTACTCGTTTTTTCTATTTCAATAAACACGTCTTGAGGTTTTATTGTTTTTTAACTAATACAATTTTTTCAGTTTGTTTTTTTACTAATTGACTGTAAAAGTCTTTTAATGCTAAGTAATGCTCGGGTGCAATGATAGATTTGTTAAATTGCAAAACAGACAAGACCTTGATTTTATTCCCAACTTGTGAAATTTGATATTTAAATAATCCTAGTTTTTCAGGTAACCCAATGGCCAAAGTCTCAGGTAAAGACTCTATTTTATAACTTGTAGGAATTTGGATGGAAATAGAGTTTTTATATTTTAATGGGGAAGCAAAATCTACAGGAAATTTTCGGTCCTTTATTTTAAAAGGATTTTCTCTTTCTGTTAAAAATAATAAAGGCTCGATATATATTTTATCATTAATTTTTTCAATTAAATCTTCACTTGAAAATTTTATATCCCTATTAACTGGAGTACCTAAATCTTGAATGTTAGAAATTTTAAAATTTTCTATTTCTATACTATTTTTTTCTTCGAAGTTTGTTATCAGCGTTTCTTCTTCAATATGATTATTATCTTTTCTAAACGTTAAAGCTTTATGGTTAAAGAATTTTGTTCTAATAAAACCTTCAATGGTCATATCTTCAGTAACTTTAGCCATTAAAAGATTGTCTACTGTTGCATGTTTTGACGGAGCCAATTTAACCCATGAAGAGCCTCCGTTTTCAGCAACGACCCTACCATTCCAATTTAGAGCTCTTTTTGGTAAAATATTAGGAAGACTATACGGTTCAGAAGCATCTAACAAAATATATTTGTTATCAGGAAACTTAACCATTGTTATAACATAGTTAAAGCCGTTTAATGTAGGAAATAAAGGGGTTCCATTTGCTCTGGTGCTGACTAAAACAGGATAAGCGTTTAAGCCTGCATAACGCAGCATTGAGGTAAGCATTAAGTTAATTTCTGCAATGTTACCAGTACCATCTTTATAGGCGCTTTTAACACCTTTTTCTACATATTTCCCATAATAGTTATTCCACTTTACTTTCTCTTTTACAAACTGAAAAATACTAGCTACTTTTTCGTAATTATTTGTAGTGCTACTTATCAAAGGCTCAATATCATTTTCAAAATATCCTGTTTTCTCTAGTTCACTTCCAAAATTAGAAGATTTATAAATTTGTTTAGAAACATCTTCCCAAGAACTAGAGTAAAACTTCATTTTTGAGTTAGGGAATTTTGTCGAAGCTAATTCATACTTAATACCACCTCTGAAGTTTTTAATATTAGATATGTAAGGTTCTGTATCTCTTAGAGCAGGTATATTTTCAGCTTCGTAAACATCTACAGTATTTTGAAAATTTGTTTTTGTACTTCCAACACTTAGTCTAAAGTTATTACTGTTACCGCGTTTTTGATACGTAGTTATTGATGTGTTTCTAGTCGAAGTTTTTACAGGAATTAAAAAATAGCCTTTTTGTTTTTTTGCAAACGTATAATATTCTGGAATTTCAATAGAGCTGTAAAAATATTTTACAGGAATACCAAATTGATAATCTATTTCATCTATTACATGAGTGTAAGGAGATGTTATTTTGTATTCTAAATCAATAATAACTCCTTCTTTTATATTAGGAAATGTAATTTTCTTAAGGCTCTTGTATTTTGATAATTTTTCGTCAAAAATTGAAGATTTCGATAGTTTTTGTTTTTCTATGTTACCATTTTCGAATGTAAAAGTATATCCTTTTATAGAGTTTACTTTGTCTTTACTTCCAGAATCTGGTTTGTAATATATAATAGATCTAGTGGCATTTTCAAAGCCTTCTTTTGTGTAAATTTTTATTCTTTCATGTATTTCAGTTACAATTTCAAACCCTCTTTTTTCAGAAAAAGTATAATATGTTTTTCGGATTAGGTTTAAGTAAGCGGCATCTGCTGTTGAGTCTAAGGGGTGAAATTTTTCTTGAAGCTCTTCTTTAGAAACTTTTCCGAAGTTAATTTCTTGTGCATTTATGTGTATTGTTATAATTAACACGAAAACAGACAGTATTTTTTTCATAGTTTTTATTGTTTGATTAATTCTATTCTTAAATTGTCGTATTTAACGACTGTTTTTCTAAATTTCCTGTAGGCTTTATAATCCTCTTTTGAATGTATTCCTTTAATAAGAGAAAACTCTCTTTTATAGTTGAATGTAGTGTTGTTTATTTTTTCAAATGAAATACGATAAGTTCCAAACTTATTAGTGATGTTTCTTTTTTCTGGTAAACTTGTAAATGTGTACCCCTCTGGGAGAGTAAAAATAAATTCATCTTTATCGGTAAATCCCCTTTCAATTTCTAATGGCTGTTGTCTATTTCTATATTTTTTTGGGATTCCAGTAACTCGATTAAAAATATTAAGTTTAAATAAATAACTACTATCTCTAACAGTTGCAAATTTTTCTATTTTAACATCAAGATCCTCAGTGAATTCAATTTGTTCTTTATTGTTAGAATGCTTAATATTATCAACTTCTAAATTATTATTGTAATCCCAAACCGTAGATTTGTAATATTTATTGAGCTCTTTTTTAGTAAATTCTTCTATAGCATACTTGTCATAATATTGTGTTCCGTATGATTTGCTCTCAAAATGAGCTGAGATGTTTCCATTTGGCAGTAACGTAACATCAGCTTTGGTAAGTTGTAAATTGTCTTTGTTAATATAAGCAGGAGTTCTTTTAATGACGCCTCCTTCTGGTGTTATTACCAGTACATCTCTATCATCTGTAAAATCTCCCAAAAAACCAAAGGGGATAGTTTGACTAGTACATTCTAACCAAATATCATTTCCATTATTTGGAATATTTAGGATAACATGATTACCTTGCATAGAAGAAAAATCGTTATAAACATTTTTCTTAGCATTACCAGCCCAAACAACTGAGTAGTGTGATTTCACACCTGCAGCATCTAAAAGGGCTTTAGTATAATTAGTTAATCCTTTGCAATCTCCATAACCTACCTCATGGACTTTATTTGCAGGTATAGGTTTCCAGCCGCCAATTCCTTCTTGAACACTTATGTATCTTGTTTTCTTTTGTACATAAGAATAAATAGCTTTAGCTTTTAATATTGGATCGTCTATACCTTTTGTAATATTATTAACTTCGGATTTAATTGATTCCGAAAGGACATCATTTCCATTTTTTAAGTACTGGTAACGCCATTTTCCAAACTCTTTCCAGTTCTTAGCACTCCCCTTAACTCCTTTTAAACTAAATAAATCAAGTGAGATAGACATGTTTGGAACAAGCTCTTCAAAGTTTAGAGTATAGTATTCTGGTCTTATAGCTGGTTGGTTTGTTAATGTATAGTTTACATTATTATTACTGGAAGAGTTTTTAATAGTAAACCCCTTAAAGTTTTTATCTCTTTTTCTAAAAGGGATTTTTTGAGGGTTATTTAATGTATACACACTTTTTTCTATGGCTAAATTGTAATTTTCAATTGGAAACCATTGAGGAATAAACCCTGTTGATGAGTTTTTATATTCAGATTCAAAAACAACAGTATAAGGATAGGAAGTAGGTGTATGTTCTAAAAACTTAACTCTTGAGTCAGAATAAAGTGTTCCACCATCAACTGCACTAACATCTTGAAAGTCGTTTTTTGAGTACTTTTTTACTTTGTTGCCTAAGGCGTCATAAATAATAGCAGATAAATGAGTTATTTTGGTGTCGTTGTTGTAGTGTTTGTAAGCGTTAATATGTTTTTTACCAAGTTTATTAAAAACGGTAACGATTCTTTGTTGTTTAACTTTAAGTTGATCTACAGTCTCAACATTTACGACTATTTTATTTAATCTAATTATGGCATTCGCATTTTCTTTTAGTTCTTTAGGAATAAAAAGAGAAGAAAGTTGTTGTTTTTCTTGAGAAAGAAGATTGCTACATAGCATAAACACTATTGAGAAAATAGTGAGTTTGTTGATTTTCATGCAATTAATTTGTTTTGTTTTCTAAGGAACGAAAATATAAAAAATAAAACAAAGTAAAAATTGCCTTTTCTTACAAGGCATTTTGCTGATTTTGATAAAAGGAATCTGTTTGGAGTTTCATCAAGTTGCGAGCCATTTTTTGTTTGTAATTATATAGCTCTTCCTCAGTTTTTAAATCAGAATAAATTTTATTATTAAGGTCTTTGTCGGTTTGTAAAATCGCCTCTCGTTGATATACTTGCTGCTGAATCCATGTTTTAATTAAAGATTCTTGATTCTCTAATTTGTAATCGTACTCGCTTTTTGAACTAATAAGTTTAGCAAAGATTGGAGCTGTTTCAATAGCTAGGAATAGAAGAAAAATGAAAAAAGAAGGTAACCAAGGCAGTTTATTTAAAGCATTTACACGAGCCATTAAACCATCGAAATTAGAAATAATAGGTTGTGTTTTAGACTCTGTTTCTTTTTGTAGTTGAATTAAATTTCTAATAGCTTCTTCTTTCGCATTAATTTTGTCATTATGAGCAAGCTTTAATTGGTTTAATTCTGATAAAGCAGCATCATGTTTTTCTCTTTTTTCTTTATAAACAGGACCTTTACCGAGAAGTTTTGTGCCTTTTCTGCCTTCAGCTTCTGCAATATAAGTTTCATATAGTGTGTTTACTTCTTGTTCTTTAGTCGCTATTTCTGTTTTTAAGGAGGTAATTTCTGAATTTATTTTTTCGATTTCAGGAGTAAACTGTTGTGCTATTTGTGTTTTGTTATCTAATGTCATCTGATTTTTTTCTGTCAGTAACACTTGGTTGACTTCCTTTTCAAAAATTTTTAACTCCAAAGGTTTAGAAATAACCACAGCAATAATTAATGCTAATAGTAAACGTGGAATTACTTGTACAATTTCTTGTCGTTTAGAGTCTCTTTTTTTTATGGTTGAAACAATAAATCGATCTAAATTAAAAATGAGTAGTCCCCAAATAACTCCGAAAAAAACAGAAGTATACATATTGTCAAAAACAGTGTACAAAGCGTAAGCAGAGGCAATAGTTGCCATCAGAGCAGTAAAGAAAACAGTGGCGCCGATACCAGCATATTTGTTTTGCTCTCCATTAGCACATTTTTCTAGCAAATCTAAATCAGCTCCAGAACAAAGAAGGAAAAATCGTTTTAACATACAGTAAGCTTATGTGTTAATAACGAGTGTTTTAAATAATTGTTACAAATAAAAGCCTCATTTAAGAGGCTTTTAACAAAATTAGTTTTTTATAGTTATCGGTTTGTCTGAAAGTTTAAAAACAGCTTTATCATTTTTATTCCAATTATGTAAGTTTATAGAGTTGTCAGATTTTAAAAGTTTTAGTGCTTTTTTGTAACTTATTTTCTTACCGTTGTAGTAATATTCAGAGTTGTTGTCTTTGTGTTTTTTGATATATTCCAAAGGAGAGATTGGCTCTGGAGGTGTTCTCATTCCTTTTTTAATCCTAATATGAGGAGGTGGAGGAGGAGTATGTGAAATACCACCTTTTTTTACTCTAGTAAGAGGAGGAGGTGGGGGTATGTTTGATTCTTCTCCAATCCTAACTACTGGAGAATTTGGAGCTGGTGGAGTTCTCCTATAAACTCCTTTCTTCGGTGGAGGAGGTGGGGGAAGTTGCTTTCTTTCTTCTAAGGTAAGGTCATCATATTTTTTTTGTATTGTACTTCCATCTTCATACGTGTACACCACTAATGTTTCTTTAGAAGATTCTCCTTTTAAATTTTTGGCACTATTTTTTACTTGTATAGATACAGGAGCTTTGTCAGTATCTTTTTTTTGCGCTTCAACTCTTTCGGCAAAGAGAAAAGTAAATCCTGCTAATACGGGTATTACCGTCAGTTTTTTAAGCAAAATTTTGGTACGAGAACTTTGTTTTGTCATCATTAATAATCTTTTTTTAGTTAATACGTAATTCAAATTACTGGCCAAGTAATATTCGTTGTTCCAAGTAGCTCTATTTAATAGTAAATATTGATACTCAGTAGTATTTTTATGTGTAGTGATCACTTTGTTGTCTGCTAAAAACTCATGATTTAACTTTATTGCTTTTTTAAGAAATATAAATGTTGGATTGATCCAAAAAATAATTTGTAAAAGTTCAATCAATAAAATATCAAACGTATGCTTTTGCAAGGCATGTGTTAATTCGTGGGTATAAAGTTCAATTTCTATTTTGTTTGAGTTGTATTCTTCTTTATTGATAAAAATATAGTTCCAAAAAGTGTGTGGACTGATAGCATCATCTACTAAAACAAGCGTAGTTTTTCCCTTTTTAATTTTTTGATGTCGTTTTATTTTTAAAAAGATGTTAAGTAAGTTTTTTGTAAAACGGATTAATAAAATGATTGCTACGATTGTATATCCAACAAATAGATATTGTGTGTAGTTAATTTCTTCACCTGTATTTGCATTCATAGTCGAATCTGTAATTAAGGTAGCTGTTGTTCCTACAGTATTCGGAATTGTTTCTATGTATATTTTATAAAAAGGAGCTATAAACGAAAACAATAAACTACCTAATAAATAAAATCGGTTGAATTGGTGCATTTTTTCTCGTTCTAACACCAAATGATAGAATGCAAGAAGTAACGCTAAACAAAGCCCTGATTTGATTAAATACGTTATCATTATTGTTGCTTTTTAATCTGTTGATCAATAATTTTTTTTAAATCTTCTAGTTCAGAAACTGATAAATCTGTTTTTTCAGTAAAGAAAGAAGCAAATTGACTCGCAGAATTGTTGAAAAAGTTTTTAATCAACCCATTTACATGTTTAGAAAAATAATCTGATTTTTTAACTACAGGAAAATACTCTCTTGATTTTCCATATAATTTATAGTCAACAAAACCTTTGTCTTTCATTCTTTTTAATAAAGTAGCAACTGTTGTGGTTGCAGGTTTTGGTTCTGGAAATTCTGCTAAAATATCTTTCATAAAAGCTTTTTTAAGCTTCCATAAATATTGCATTACTTGCTCTTCGGTTTTTGATAATTGCATTGTTACAAAATTAATTTCATCTCTACAAATGTAGAAATAAAATTTAATTCTACAAATGTAGAGGTTGTAATTTTTTAATATTCAGTATTTTTGAATAAAAAGACAACGATGAGATTTTTAGCGATTATTTTTTTATTGTTTACACTCTCTGTATTTACTCAAGAAAAGTTTGAGCGAGAATATAGAGTTGATAAAGATAAAGTACCAAGAAATTCGTTACATATTATAAAAAAATGGGGGTTTAAAGAGAAAGTAAAGTGGTATGCTGAAGAGAGTCAAGAAGGGAAGACTTTTGAGGCGAAGGTATATTATCAATCTCAAAAGCACAGTGTTGAGTTTTCTGAAAAAGGAGAAATTATAGATGTTGAAATAAAAGTGGATTTTTCTGAATTAAACAAAAAAGTACAGACACAAATAAAAGGTCTTTTGTCTGAAAAATTCAAAAGGTTTAAGATAAAAAAAACTCAAATTCAGTATAAAGGAGATGAGGGTGAGCTGTACAAAGCGGTATTTAAGTTAGCTGGTCATCATGAAAAAATACGCCCTAATTATGAGCTAATTGTTAAAGGAAAAAGAGAAAAGTTGTATGTAGGCTACGAGTTTTTGTTTAATAGTAACGGGGTTTTAATTAAAGAATGGAAGCTGGCTCCTCAGCACCATATTAATTTAGAGTTTTAATGAAAGAGGTAGTCGTTTTTTTAGGATTATTGTTGCTAGTAGTATCTGTTCAGGCGCAGGCTAACTTTACCTCTGGATGGTTGCCAAAAGTAGTGCTGTCAACAAAAATTTCAGGTACAACCAAATGGGTAAACAGTATTGAAGCACGAGAGGTATTTTATGATGATGAATTTATGGTTTCTCATCGTTTGGTAGATATGTCTAGCATTTTTTCAATAAAAGTAGCCGTAAACACATCTGTTAATTTTGGGTATATTCTTCGTCTCAAAGAAGGTAATCTAGTGCACAGAACGGTTCAGCATTTTAATACTGTACAGAGTTTTGATACTTTTAAATTAGGGCATCGTTTAGGGGTTGAACAATTTTTCGCTTCTGGAGTTGAATCGCAATACCGAACTCGTTATCGAGTTTCTTGTGAAAAAGCATTGTCAGGAGATAAGGTGGATGTTAAAGAATGGTACCTTAAATTATCAAATGAATATTTGTGGCAATTTAATGAAGAAGATTTAGAAGTACGATTGTCTCCGTATGTAGGGTACAGACTTTCTAAAAAAGATAAATTAGAAATTGGTTTAGACTATCGCTTAGGGAAATTGTTAACGATGGCTAAGAATAATTCTTTATGGTTTAGAACAACGTGGTATATTTCTTTATAAAAAAAGCGTCATTATCTAATGACGCTTTTTTATAATTATTTAGATAATTCAGTAAAGTACTGATAGAAATACGGAATAGTTTCAATTCCTTTTAAGTAATTCCACACGCCAAAATGTTCGTTGGGCGAATGAATGGCATCGGAGTTTAACCCAAATCCCATTAAAATAGTTTTACTTTTTAATTCTTGTTCAAACAAAGCAACGATAGGAATACTTCCACCACTTCGTTGCGGAATTGGAGTAACTCCAAAGGTTTCTTGGTAGGCTTTACTTGCTGCTTGATATCCAATATTATCAATTGGTGTTACGTATCCTTGTCCACCATGATGAGGTTTTACTTCTACTTTTACCGATTTGGGTGCAATACTTTCAAAATGTTTTTTAAATAACTCGGTAATTTCTTCCCACTCTTGTCCAGGAACTAAACGCATAGAGATTTTTGCATAGGCTTTGGAAGCAATTACTGTTTTGGCACCTTCCCCTGTATATCCACCCCAAATACCATTCACATCTAAAGTAGGACGGATAGAGTTACGTTCGTTAGTAGTATAACCAGCTTCACCATGTACATCGTCAATATCTAAAGCGGCTTTATATTCTTCTAATGAGAATGGAGCTTTTGCCATTTCATCACGTTCTTCACGCGATAATTCTTCCACTTTGTCATAAAAACCAGGAATGGTGATATGATTGTTTTCATCGTGTAATGAAGCAATCATTTGGGTTAAAATATTGATTGGATTAGCTACTGCACCACCATACAGTCCAGAATGTAAATCTCTATTAGGCCCCGTTACCTCAACTTCAACATAACTCAAACCACGTAACCCTGTTGTAATCGAAGGAATGTTATTAGCAATCATTCCTGTATCAGAAATTAAAATTACGTCGTTAGCTAGTTTTTCTTTATTTCTTGGAACAAACCAAGCTAAACTTTCAGAACCCACTTCTTCTTCACCTTCTATCATAAATTTCACGTTACAAGGTAAGTTTCCTGTATGGGTCATATATTCTAATGCTTTTACGTGCATATACATTTGCCCTTTATCGTCACAAGCACCACGAGCAAAAATAGCTCCTTCAGGGTGGATGTCTGTTTTTTTAATCACAGGCTCAAAAGGAGGTGAGGTCCATAAATCGATAGGGTCTGCTGGTTGTACGTCGTAATGACCATAAACCAACACTGTTGGTAAATTAGGATCTATTATTTTTTCTCCATAAACGATAGGGTACCCAGGAGTTTCGCAAATTTCTACTTTATCACATCCCGCTTTTTCTAAACTTTCTTTAACCGTATCAGCAGTGTTTAATACATCTTGATTGTAGGCAGGATCAGCACTTACTGAAGGAATTTTTAATAAATCGATAAGCTCATTAATAAAACGATCTTTATGTTGAGCTATATAATCTTTTACGTTTTGCATGTGTTGTATATTAATTAGCATCAAAAATAAGAAAAATAGTATACTTCTTCTTTGTAGTTTGCAAGTATTGTTTATATTTGCATCCACAATTTCAAAAGTACGCGGGCGTGGTGGAATTGGTAGACACGCTAGACTTAGGATCTAGTGCCGTGAGGTGTGAGAGTTCGAGTCTCTCCGCCCGTACTGATTAAAAAACGTTTTAGATTTTTCTAAAACGTTTTTTTTATGTCAAATTTTAAAAGAGTACACATAAAAGCACACAAAGTCAATAGTTTATGTTACTATGTTAAATGCTGGTTTTTAGTTGGTTTATTATAAAAATCTTCTTCGGTAAATTCTGGAGGTAGTATAATTCCAGAAGGGTTTTCTATAACTTTTAAGAATAATTCTCTTTCGGTTTCGTTAAGAGCGATGAATTGCTCTATTGCATATAGAAGCTTGCTCTCTTTCATTATTTAAGGGTGACGGTTTCGGCAATGAGTAGTTATGTGGGGTGGCACGAAACTTTGCAAGTATGCACAAGTCTGAAAATTCCAATGGAATTTTTAGAAGTAGGCGAGAATAAGCAATTACTTATAACCATTATTAGTTATAGTATTTCTTCCCCATACTTATCCCATTTTTTGATAATGTTATTTATATTTTCCATTTTTTTTTGTCCATTATCATACCAATACCTATAGCCTGAATTACTCAGTTGTTCAAATTCAATCTGTCCGTTTTTAAACCAGCTTTTAATAATCTCTTTGTCAAAATATCCTTCTTTGAATGATAACTCTTCTTTATTACCATCATTATCATACTCCATAAATTCACCAAAAATTTGACCTTTTTGAACTGAATATTCATATTTTATGGTATCTCCTTCGTAATGTTTTAATTTTCCAGTAAAATTAGGGTCAATTGAATTTCCATTCATATCCCTGCAAAAACTATCGGGGTTTATTGAAAAATCTATAGCTAATTTATTCAATAAATCAGAATAAGGGTATTCGTATTCTCTATTTAAAGATTGAACTTCATCCCATGCATCATCGTCGTCTTGATTTTCTTGAAGTCTTTTTATTTTTATTTCGTTCTTGATATAAAAATCAAGTGTTTTTTCGAGATTTGGAATTTCAGATTGAAATTGTAATTCTTTGGCTAATTGGATTAAATTATGATAATATTTTATAGCCGACTCTTTATTAAAGTCAAAGAAAAATTGAATTTTTCCGTTTCTAGATTCCCACTCATCTTCAAATAATATTTTACACAGTTCTATTCTTTTAGAAAGTTTTTCTTTTTCTTCTGGTGTTAAAATAATTTCATTTAAAAATTCGCTTGAATGCGCAACAAGTTGAATTAAATTGAGATAATTATCACCATTGCTAAAATCACGATATAAATAAAAGTCGTATTTATTAATTTTAGGAATCATCTATTTTCTAATTGGGTTTATATTATAGCTAACCAGTTTATATATATGTAAAAGGTGTTGTTATACACCCGGTATTAGTGTATAATCGATGTGTTTATATATCGTTACACAACTTTCTAAATATAATATTTATATTTTAAATGTACCGAAGGAAAACCACAATAGAAGTAAGAGTTTTCCGTAATGTATTAGCACATAACTCTTCAAGTAAGCATTAAGCAGAGTATCTGCGAGGATTTCTGTAAGTAGGCACGAATTAGTAGTTAATTTTATACTTTGTTGCCTGCCGTTTTTTCACTATTTTAATCTTAAATCCTTAAAAATTTCTTTAAACATTTCTCCTGGGTCTATATCTATAGCCAAGGCGATTAAGAACAGTTCCTCAGCTCTCAATTTTGTCGATTCGTTTGAAGTTAATTGCGATAACCTAGCTTGACTGATTCCTGTTCGTCTTGAAACCATTGCCCTGTTTACAGATTTTTTAGTCAAATAAAGTCCTAAAGAAGTCATAAATCTTTCGAATTTGTATAGGTAAATTTAACTCTTGAAAAGAAAAATATAGAATTTCTAAAGTTTTATTTTGAATTTTAATAGATTTTGAATAGGTTTGTTTAGAAAATCTAAAGAATACTTTTTAAAACTTACATTATGAGTAGAAGATATACCAAAGCCGACTTAGAAGAAATTGTCTATAAGCAATTAGATAATTTAAACGCAATGCACGATTTATTACGAATTATGAAAGTTCAAAATGACCTGATTCAAAGCATCAATCATACACTCAGAGAGGAAATTGGTCAATTCAAAGAGCAACAAGTCATGTATTCGACCAGAAGAAAATCAAAATGATGGACTGTCCTAAGTGATGGAAAGATTAAGCTCTTTTGGTTTCTTAGGGTCAGATTGTGTGATGGAAAAAACCAAATGTGTTTAATATGCGGTTGGCTTTTCCGCAATGGTATACAGCGTTTAGTATATGAAAAGTAGCGGATTTTTGCACACTACTCTTTCGGTTTGATACTGACGGTAAATTTATTAAAACCACATTGTATTAAGTACCTAAGCCGCTATTTTTTATATACGTTGTTGGCTGCTGGCTTTTTTAATTTAGGCTTCTGTATTCAGTTGGACTTAATCCAGTCTTGTTTTTGAACAATTTTGCAAAATGTTGAGGATATTCAAACCCTAGTTCATAGGCTATTTCACTTATTGATTTTGTTGAATTTAATAGATTGGTCTTTGCTTTATCAATTATGTAAAAATGAACATGTTCAATGGTATTTCTTCCAGTTTCTTTTTTTAATAAATCACTTAAATAATAAGGTGATATATTCATTTTTTCTCCTAAATATTTTACTGTTGGAATACCAATTTCTAAAGGGAGTTGTGAACTGTAATAAGTTTTAAGTTCTGCATTGAATTTAGCTACTATGTCTTTATTAAAGTTTGTACGAGTGTAAAATTGTCTGTCATAAAATCTTGTGCAGTAGTCCAAAATCATTTTTATATTTGAAATAATGAGTTCTTGACTATGAGTGTCTATGTTTTGAGAGTATTCATTTTCGATGTTGTTTATTATTTGGTTTAACAGATTTTTTTCATAGTCAGAAATATGTAATGCTTCATGAACGTCATAATTAAAAAATGAATATTGTTCTATTTTATTCCCTAATTCAGATTTTCTAATTAAATCGGGATGAAACAAAAGAATCCAATTTTCTGATAGGTTAGGGGTTTCTATACTGGAGTCCACTTTTATTGTTTGATTAGGAGCCATAAAGACCATAGTGCCTTCTTGGTAGTCATAGGTATTTCTTCCATAAAGGCAAGTTCTTCCCAATCCAGATTTTAAGTTTATAATATAAAGGTCAATCAAAAACCTATTTTCGATAGAACTAAACGGGGCCAATTTACCATTGTCTCTCAAGATAGTAACCAGTGGATGTTTTGGGCTTTCAAGCCCAAGCATTTTATGTACTTGACTGATGGTATTGATATGTATATGTTCTTTCATGAATTAAAAGAATTTCACAATTATTTTTTCAAACATGCGGTCGGTAAGTAACCAACGCATAAAAATAGTCGTTTTTGACATGTATCCAACAACATATCTGGTTTTTGGTCTTTTGCTGTTTATTATTCTTACTGCAACGTCACTGACTACAGAGGTTGGTGCTAACCTTTTAGGGTCGGCATAATTTGCTTTATAAGAATCTGCAACTTTTTTTGATATTTCTTCGTAAGCACCACCCTTGGAGCGGTCTATCAGAGGTTGGTAAAGTACATTTCCAAATTCAGTAGATATACCACCTGGTTCTATAATAGCCACATTGATATTGAAGGGCTTTAATTCTATTCTTAAACTATCGCTCCAGCCTTCTAAAGCATGCTTTGTTGCATGATACCATGCTCCAAGAGGTGAGAATATTTTTCCTCCAACGGAAGAAGTGTTTATGATTGTGCCAGATTTTTGTTCTCTCATAAAAGGAAGCACAGCCTTCGTGACTTCTGATAGTCCAAATAGGTTTACTTCAAATTGCTTTTTTGCATCTTCATAAGAAACGTCCTCTACAGCACCCGTTACAGAATATCCTGCATTGTTCCAAAGCACATCGATACGACCTTGGTCTCTAATGATGGTGTTAACGGCATTTTTGATAGAATCAATGTTAGTCACATCCAATTCAATACTATGTCCTCCAGCATCAATTATATCTTGCATTTTGTTGATTCTTCGTGCTCCTCCGTATACAATATGCCCTTCCTTTATTAATCTTAAAGCTCCGTCCTTGCCCATTCCCGCTGATGCTCCCGTTATCAATATTACTTTTTTCATACTACAAAAATTTAGTTATTAATTATTTACAGTACAAAATTATATTGACAATAATTTGTAGATGGATATATTTTAAGAGGGGTTGAATACATTTTGCTGAAATTAACTTTTTGGCGTTGCTTGCAGCTAACGGTTTGTGTATGATTTTTTGGGAGAAAACGACGCGAGTCGTTTTCCGTTGATGTGGAAATTCAATCTTATTAATTATACACGTTGTTGTGGTTAGTACTTTGTCTAAAGTTTTGTAATTCTTTGTATCTATTGTAATATATTTGAGATAAATTCAGATTCAATTAATGCTTCAACTATTAAAAACAATTCATAAACCAGATAAAGTTTATCCGACAGCAGGGAATCCGATGTTGGTTATTTGTGATGATTTACAATATTGGATTTGTAAGCATAGTAGAGATGCATCTAAATTGATAAATGAACTTTTAGGTTCTAGTTTCGCAACAATTTGGGATTTAAATACTCCTGAAATTTCTCTGATTAATGTTAAGAAAGGCCATATTCCTTCAAATGTTCAGGGAATTAATTTTGATAAGCCTTGTTTTGGGTCTAAATATATTCAATCTAGTCAAGAGATAAACGATACTGTCTTGGCTTCTTTTCGGGATGCAAGTTTTAGAAGAAAAATTATAAACAAGGAAGATTTTTTAATGATTGCTTTTTTTGATATTTGGCTTTCAAATGAAGATAGAAATCATAACAATAGTAATTTATTAATTGACTTTACAGTACAAAATGAGATATACTTTACTGTATTTGACCATGATGCTATTTTTAATTCAAATGCATTACATCGAGGAGTATATCAGATTAATGATTTTGAATCATTGATTAATACTGAACTAGCAAACATACTATTTAGCCGAGGACGAAATCTTGTTAAAGTTGTTGATAACTTGGTTAAGAAGTTTTACCTTTGTACTAAAGAGTGTGAAGATAATTTATCTGAAATTATTTCGTTAGTTCCTGTAGAATGGATAGTTGACAAAGATACTTTAGAGGAACAATTGAGAGAAAATTTGTTTACTAAAGAATGGCTTAATAGTTGCGAAATTAACTTTAGAACTCTAATTCAAGAAAATATTAAGTAATGAAAACTTTTTTTAGCATAATGTATTTAACTCTTAATGCAAGTCTTAAAGAAAAGATTAGTATAGGGATAATTATGGCTAATGGAGAAGATATTAAATTCAAGATTTCAGACACTAAATTGAGTATAGTTAAGCAACTAATTCCAATTCAAAATTATAGTTTCTTAAAGTCTTATTTTAAAAATTTAAATAATGATTTGAATTTTGGATTTGATAATAATAACTTATTGAATCTTAAAAAAGATTTTACTCAAAACTGGGTTAACGAAAAATATTTCAGCTATCTTCATAGATATTCCAATAATATTATAAAGTTTTCTGAACCAAGAGAAATAGATGTGAATTTTGATGAAACAACATTTTTAAAATTATACAAAAGCTATATTTTTAATAATGATGAAGAAATTATAACCAAAAAACCAAAGGAGGATATTGTTAAAATTGTTAGAACAAAATTATATTCTAAAATAAAATCTAAAGTTAATTTAGATGTCGATGTCAGACCTAGTGATTTTAAAGAGTTAATATCGCCTGTGAATGTTAATTTCATAGGAGAGAATGGTCAAATTGTCGCAGGACAAACTATAGATTTTTCTAAAAGGTATGTTGACCTTGAAAGAGATTTAACTAAATATATCTCATTTACAAAAGCAGTTGATTACGAAAAAGGAGGTGGACATTACTTCCTAGTTGGTAATGAACCTAAAAAGAGTTTAGGTCAAAAAAATCATTCTATTTGGAAACATATTTATGAAAGTAATATTGTTGATTATATTCCATTAAGTGAAACAGATAAAATTAAAGACTACATTGATTTAAAGGGAGTACATCCTTATTTCGAAAAACAAGATTAAGAAGAATACAGTTTTTCAGTATTAACCACAACTTGTTTATATACGTTTAAGAGGTACTGTTATACAACCAGTATTAGTATATAATCAATGTATTTATATATCGTTACACAACTTTCTAAAAATAATGCTTATACTTTAAATGCGTTTACAGAAAGTTGTACTTAAAGTAAGGTTTTTGCTTCTTTTACAGTTTTTTATCTAGGAAGGTAATAAGTAAAAAGAATTGTAATTGTATCAAAAACAATAAGTTAAGTTAGAATTTAATATCTTGTTTGGTGCACAAAAAAACACACTAAATAATAGTATTAATCAATCTTCCTTTTTTTTAAACGATAGACTTCAGTTGATTGGATTTGTGTAAAATACTAGTCTAGACCTAGGTTAGTACCGTGAGGTACGAGAGTTCGAATCTGCTCCTCGCTACTTAAATTTCAGGAATCCCTAAAACCATTAGGGTTTTTATTTTTTGACACTCATTATAAGAGTTTCAATATTTTAAATATCTTTAGCAAAAAAGATATTTTATTTTGATAACAACACTACTTATAATTTTATATGTAGCCATTATTGTTGCAGTTGCTGTTATTATCATTAATACGTCAACACCACCTAAGGCAATAGCTTATTTGTTTTTACTCATCTTATTTCCAGTAGGAGGGATTATTATCTATTTAATGGTTGGAATAAATCACAGAACGTATAAACTGTATAATAAAAAGCTAGAAGTTGACAAAAACATTTTCTTTGAACTTAAAGAGAAACTAAAAAAGTATAATGAAAAAATACTAGCAACATCTAAAAGTCATTTAGGACATTTTTATAATCTGACGAAGTTTATACATAAAGAAAATGTTTTAACCAATAATAACAAAGTTAGTTTGCTTTTAAATGGAGAGCGTAAGTTTCCTGAGGTAATAAAGGCTTTAAAAGCAGCAAAAAATCATATACATATAGAGTATTATATTTTTCAAAATGACACTATAGGTAGGCAAATAGGAGATGTTTTAAAAGAAAAAGCAAAAGAAGGAGTCAAGGTACGTTTTATTTATGACGATTTTGGAAGTAAAGATATTCGCAAGTCGTTTGTAAAATCTTTAGTTGATAGTGGGGTAGAGGCTTTCCCTTTTTATAAAATCAAATGGTTATTGTTAGCTAATAGAATTAATTATCGAAATCATAGAAAAATTATTGTAGTTGATGGTAAGGTTGGTTTTGTAGGGGGAGTAAATGTTTCAGAGCGCTATATTAATCCTAATAAGTTTAATTGTTATTGGAGAGATACACATGTTAAAATTGAAGGACTAGCTGTTTTAAACTTACAACGAGTTTTTTTAGCAGATTGGAATTTTTGTGCGAATCAAAATGTCATTATTGAGGAAGAACTTTTTCCAGCGGAAGTTCAAGAAAAAACAAATGAACATAAACAATTAGTTCAGGTAATTTCTAGCGGACCAGATTCTGATCATCCAGACATTATGTATGCGCTCATTCAAGCAATTTTATTGTCAAAAAAAGAAATCCTAATCACAACTCCTTATTTTGTTCCCAGAACCTCTTTTTTAGATGCTCTTAAAATAGCTAGTTTGAGTGGAGTTACAATAAAACTATTGGTGCCAAGTATTTCAGATTCGAAATTAGTTAATGCGGTGTCAAATTCTTTTTATAAAGAAGTATTAGAAATAGGAGTAGAGGTGTATAGGTATAAAAAAGGATTTGTACATGCAAAAACAATGGTGTTTGATGAGTTAATTTGTTCTGTAGGAACAGCAAATTTAGATGAGCGTAGTTTTGATTTAAATTTTGAAATTAACGCATTGATTTATGATAAAGATTTCGCAAGTCAGTTAAAAGACGCTTTTATAGAAGATTTAAAACACAGTGAGAAAATAGAGTTAAATCAGTGGAACAATAGACCAGTATTGATACGTTTTACAGAGAGATTAGCTCGATTATTAGCTCCTATTTTATAGTTAAGTAAACATTAGAAACGATAAAACCTCTTTATTTAAAGAGGTTTTATCGTTAAAAGTACTTTGTAAAATAGCTGTCTTTATTCTTTAATGATAAACATAGATCTACGGTTGAGTTGATGTTCGTTTTCTGTACAGGTACTTTGGTTGGTGCATTTGTTAATGAGTTCAGATTCTCCATATCCTTTTGCCGTTAACCTTGTGCTGTCAATTCCCTTTTTTAACAACCAGTTCAATGTGGCTTGTGCTCTACTTTCAGATAATTTTAAATTGTAAGAATCCTTACCTCTAGCGTCTGTGTGTGATTCAATATGAATTTTTAAAGCAGGATACTCATTTAAGGCGGTTAAAATTTTAGCTAACTCAATTTCTGCATCTGGACGGATATTGGATTTATCATAATTAAAGTAAATAGGTTGTAGGGTTAATTTGCAGCCTAAATCGTTAGGAGGACATGGATCAGTAAGTTCTAAATCTAAAGACATATTTAATTTTATAGGCATTTTAATAGTCTTAGGATTGCTTGGAGTTTCTATAACTTTTTCTTTTGGATTGTATTTTTCTTTCTTTGCTCTCAAAGTATACTGTTCTTGACAATCTAAAAGAAATGAAAAAGTAGCATCACTACCTACAGTAACTGTTTTAACTTCATTATTGTTACTATCTAATAGGGTAACTTCTGTATTTGGAATTAACTTACCAGTTTTTTTATCAGTTACAGGTCCCTGAATGGTAATTTCACAACGCTCCCAAATTTGATAAATATCATCACTTTTACTTCCTTTTTTACCATCACGATTGGATGTAAAATATCCAATTCTGTCTTCTTTCAGAATAAAACCAAAATCATCTTTTGAACTATTTATCGGTTCTCCAAAAGTAGAAATTTCACCATGAGAGTTTTTGTTTAATTGTGTTACAAAAATATCTAATCCCCCCATTCCCGAATGTCCATCACTAGAGAAGTACAGGTTGTTTTCGTCGCTTACAAATGGAAAAGTTTCTCTTTCAGGAGTGTTTATTTTATTACCAAGATTTACAGGTTTTGTGTAAATATCTTCGCCCAATATTTTTACAAACCAAATATCAGACATTCCCAAACTACCGGGCATATCTGAAGAAAAGTATAGCTTGTCTTCTTTAGGGCTAAGAGTTGGGTGTCCTACAGAGTAAGCATCGTTGTTAAAAGGGAGTTCTTGTACATTTTCCCAAGTATCTCCGTTTTTAGTAGCCTTGTATATTTTGAGTCTGACCACATGATTTTTATCTTTTTTCTTTTTACCGTTTAAATAATTATTTCTAGTAAAATACATAGTGTTTCCATCTTTTGTAAAAACAGCGGTAGATTCATGATAGAGTGAATTAACGTTTTTGTCAAAAGCTGTTACTTGTCCAAAATTCATATTTTTATCTAATGGAACTTGATACAGGTTTAAAAATGGTTGATTGTCCCATCCTGCAAGTTTAGTAGATTGCTCTTTTGATAATGTTGGATTTCTTCTACTTGATGCAAAAACAATATTGTTGCCATAAAAAGCAGTACCAAAATCTGAATATGCTGTATTAACAGGAATCTTTTCTATTTCAAAAAGTTTGTCGTGTACTCCTTTTTTAAACAAAGTATCGGCAACATTTTTATAGGTTTCTAAAGAAATAACTTTCCCTCCTTTAGATTTGTATATATTCATAAGTTTTTGAGCTTCCTCAGGTTGGTTGATGCTCTTTAAACATTGGGCTGCTCTAAAATAGTCGATTGTAAGAGCTTCGTTTGGAAATCGGTCTATTAAGTTGTAATACCACTTTGCAGCTTTTGAATAATCACTGTTAAAATAGTATGTATTTCCCAGTTTTCTATATATTTCAGCTGATCCGTAGTTCTTTTCAACAACTTTTAAATAGATTTTTCGAGCATCTATAAAGTCGTAGGTGTTATACTTGGTGTTTGCCTTTTCAACCAAAGCTATTTGAGCAAAAGAAGAAAGATTTATGAGAGCAAATAAAAAGAAGAAAATAAAATAATGCTTTTTCATGATATAAGAGTTTAAAAGAATCGAGGTGTTAGTATACGTTCAGGATTATTAAAGACATCAAACCGCAGAAAGAATTCGTAAGAGCCATCACTGTGCTCTTCTATATCTGTGGTTTGAAAATCATATCCCATTCCTAAAAATAACTGACTAGTTATTTGAAATCCTGCCATGGCGCTGATTGCTGCGTCCCATCGATAGGAAGCACCAAGAGTAAATTTATCATTGAATAAAAAATTCGCAGACAAATCTGCTTGTAAAGGAGAGCCGTTAACCCACTTTAACATTGTAGCAGGTTTAAATTTTAGGCTTTCACTAATATTAAAGACGTAACCAGCTATTAAGAAGTAATGTAAGCGTTCAATAGCGATTGCATTTTCATCACTGTTATTGGTGTTGTTTGAATTATAATGTTTTGAGTTGAAAAAATTAGGTACTGATAAACCAAGATAGAGTTTGTCGTTATTATAGTAAATACCCGCACCTATTTGAGCTTGCATTTTTTTGTCGATGTTCTCTGCAAACTGCCAGTCGTTATCGTCATATATGTTTAGTTTAGAGTAATCTACATCAAGTATGCTGAGCCCTCCTTTAATTCCGAAAGATATTCTAGCATGTCCTGATAGAAGTAAGGAATAGGCATAATCTATGGTAATGCCAGTTTCGTTAGAAGGGCCTATTTTATCATTAATAATAGAAAGTCCTATGGCATTTCGTTTTAGAGTACCCAAAGGCACATTAAAAGTAAAAGTACCCGTATTGGGTGCTCCTTCAAATCCAGCCCATTGTGTTCTGTAGAGCAAACCTAAGCCAAGAGCATTTTTAGAACCAATATAACCTGGATTTACCACCTGGGTATTGTACATGTATTGAGTGTACTGTGGGTCTTGTTGAGAAAAACACACATGTACACTAATAATTATGAAGAGTAATATAGAATAATGTTTCATTAGGTTTTGTGGTTTTTAGTTTCTTTTTAGGTATAAATATCCCTTGTTAGTCATGGCTTGTTGGTCAGTGTCCCATCGTGTGAGTATGTAGAAATAAGTGCCTGTAGGTAGTTTTTGGTCTTTGCTAACCGTAGCTCGACCTTCAGATATTCCTCTGAATAGATTTCCATTAGCTCCATATGCATCTGTTTGGTAAACTAAAACTCCCCATCTGTTAAAGACTTTGAGGTTGTTGTTGGGGTAATTTTCTATACCATTAATACGAAAGAAATCATTTGACCCATCTCCATCTGGTGAAACCGCATTAAAAATTTCAAAAGCAATCTCCTCTATAAGTAGGGTGGTGATTGTAGGGTCGTCTGGATCGCCATCATTATCAATGTCAATGTTATCTAAATTGTTAGGATCATCTGAAATATCAGTAATGCTGTTTCCAGAGGAATCTTCTGCTGTAGCTAACGCTTGATTAGTAACAGTTCCATTTGTTAAATCTTGTTGAGTTATACTATAGGTGGCGGTAAAGGTTGTGCTATTTACTTCTCCTGATAATAGTTGAGCAATAGAAGAGCCGTTTATGGTAATACCAGGAAGATTGTCTTGTAAGGTAATGTTATACAGCGTTGAAGCTCCTGTGTTGTGTATGATAAAATTATATGTTATTATCTCCCCAATGTTTGCATATCCATCTCCATTAGCATCATTAAAGTGGCTGATTTTTTCAAGATAAATATTGTTGGGTTGACACAAATTGGTTTGTGTTGGGTCGTTTTCAAGAATGCTATTGTCGTCGGAAGCATCGCTGACATCATTACCACTGATGCTTGTTCCAGTAACCGTTGCTTGGTTGCTTACCGAACCAGTATCGATGTTGGTTTGAGTAATGGTGTAGTTGGCGGAGTATGTCCAAGTTTCACCTACATCAAGCAGGTTGTCGTTATCGGTATCACCAGATGCAAGAGCAATTGTACCTCCTAACATAGGATCGGTAAGTACCACATTCGTAATGGTCGTATTTCCAGTATTTGTAAGAGTAAAGCTATAGGTTATGGTTTCCCCCACATTGCTACAGCCATCCGAGTTTTCATCATTAAAAAGAGCTGTTTTAATAAGAGCAATTCCATCAGACTGACACAAATTGGTTTGTGTTGGATCGTTTTCAAGAATACTATTGTCGTCGGAAGCATCGCTGACATCATTACCACTGATGCTCGTTCCAGTAACTGTTGCTTGGTTGCTTACCGA
>NZ_JAZDVY010000006.1:74422-181853 GCF_036350695.1 Tenacibaculum sp. FZY0031 | reverse complement strand
TCCAGTAACTGTTGCTTGGTTGCTTACCGAACCAGTATCGATGTTGGTTTGAGTAATGGTGTAGTTGGCGGAGTATGCCCAAGTTTCACCTACATCAAGCAGGTTGTCGTTATCGGTATCACCAGAAGCAAGAGCAATTGTACCTCCTAACATAGGATCGGTAAGTACCACATTCGTAATGGTCGTATTTCCAGTATTTGTAAGAGTAAAGCTATAGGTTATGGTTTCCCCCACATTGCTACAGCCATCCGAGTTTTCATCATTAAAAAGAGCTGTTTTAATAAGAGCAATTCCATCAGACTGACACAAATTAGTTTGTGTTGGATCGTTTTCAAGAATGCTATTGTCGTCAGATATGTCTGTGACAATTACGCCTTGAGATGATGCAGCATTTACTGTAGCTTGATTGGTAACGAATCCCGAGTCAATATTGTTTTGAGTTAAGGAATAAGGAGCTATGTATAACCATACTTCTCCCACATCAAGCGTGTTGTTAGAGTTTAGGTCACCAGAATCTAATGCTATTACACCCCCTAATAAAGGGTCATTAACTGTTACATTTATCAAGCCAGTATTACCTTGATTCGTAACCGTCATCGTATAGGTTATTGTTTCTGTAGTATTGCTACAAGTATCTGAGTTTTCATCGTTAAAAGTAGCAGTTTTAACAATTGCAATACCTGGATCTTGACATAGGTTGATAGTAGTTATATCATCTTCTACAACATTATTATCGTCAGATAAATCAGTAACAGTACCCCCTGAAACAGTGCTAGCCTGTGCGGTAGCTTGGTTTTGAACGAAGGTATTTGTAATATCTAAGGGAGTAATGTTGTATGAGCCTGTATATGTCCATATTTCATCAACGTCTAATTCATTGTCGGTATCAGTATCGCCAGAGCTATATGTGACTGTCAATAAAGGATCAGTTACAACTATTGAACTTAGTGTTGTATTTCCTGTATTGATTACTGAAATTACGAATGTGATGGTTTCTCCATTATCGCTACAACCATTACCGTTTTCATCGTTTATGGTTCCTTGTTTGATAAGGGCTATATCTTCAGTTTGACATAAATCAATCACAGTTGGGTCGTCCTCTAATATGCTATTGTCATCAGACAAGTCACTTACGTTAGTTCCTCCTGTGCTTACTCCTGTTACCGTAGCTTGACCTGTAACGGAACCATTGTCAATATCGTCTTGAGTAATCATATAGTCTAGTGAGTATATCCATGTCTCATCAACATCTAATTCATTATCACCATCAGTATCTCCAGAATTGAGTGTTAAAGGAGCTGGAGAAATAGGGTCGGTTAATTCAACATTTGTAATACTAACATTACCTGTATTGGTCACGGTGTACGTATATGTAATTGTTTCTCCTTCATTGGCACATCCATCACTATCAAGGTCATTAAAAACACCTTCTTTCAATAAAGCAATACTAGCTTGTTGACAAAAAGTTGTGTTAGTTACATCAATATATCCACCGTAAACTTCGATTGAATTTACAACGGCAACTAATGAGTTTACTGTTAATTGAATTTCATCAAAACTAGTGCTAGTATCAAAAGCTACAACGTAAAAACTATTTGTACTTGTTGGAGTAATATTAACTAACCCAAGAGCTTCAAGGGCTAACAGATTATTAGCTGTTTGTTGCTCTTGTTGAACACCATCAAGATAAGTTGTAATTGTAAGTGTATTTACTAAGTCTGCTTGAAGTAAATCGTTTGTGTCTCTTATTACAAATCCAGTTTGTGTACCAGCAGGATAATCAACAAGTACATCTTGAACTGAAATAGAAGCACTTCCTGCTACGCCAGCTACAATGTTTATAAGAGCGTAGTCTGAATTGTCTTCAGAGATAGTATTTACTGCATTATCAACCTCGCAAGCAATACAGGCGACACCATCAGTTCCTGTATTATCATTGTTTATGATTACAGAATTACTAGGATTTGATAGTACGTAAGGCTCATCACAATTAATTATTCCTGGACAGAAAGATTGAAATACCATTCCGTAAACTCTGGTACTACCTAGGTTTAAAGAAAGGGTTTGTGTAATAGAAAGTTGTACTTCGTCAAAAGGAGCAGTAGTAACAAAACCTACTCTTACCGATTCACTTCCTGTTAATAATAAACCAGAATATACAGGAAGTAATTCAGTTGTACCTGTTTTAGATTCAACAAGTACTCCGTCTAAATAGGTTGAGATAGTTATGGCATCAAGCAGTTGAGTGTTTAGAAGCGTGGTGTTTTCAATGTTAAAACCAGCAAAAGTATTAGCGATATAATCGGTAATTTCATTTTTGTAGGCTATAGAAGCTGTGCCTGCTACCCCGGCTAATAAGTTTATAGAAGCATAATTTGAAGTGTCTGAATCGATAGCGTTGTTAATGTTGTTAACACTTCCTAGTGTTAAAAAACCTCCATTTCCTGTATGCTCTTCTACAGCTCTTATAGGATAATTTGGTTTGGTAAGTTGGGTAGCAGAATTACAAGTTAACTCAGGGCCTTCACAAAACCGATTAGTTACAGCAGCATAAATATTTGTTGTCGATGCAATTCCAGCTAAACTTGAAATTGAGATTTCAATAGCATCATAATTTGCTGAGGTATAAAACCCGACATAAAACTGATCAGTTCCTAAAATAGGGCTGTCTAAAGTTAATAACGAGGTGCTTGTATTGGTTTCCTGTTGTACTCCATCAAGATAAGTTGTTACAGTAATGGCATTTAAAAGGTCTGCTTGAAGCAGGGAAGTATTTTCTATCAAAAAACCTGCATAGCCACCAGACTCAAGAAATTCACCAGCTGTATTATCAGTTATAGTTAATGTATGCGTTACTCCCAAACCAATAAGTGTTGATACAGAAGCAAAGCTAGATGAATCTGTATCTATAATGTTGCCAGCATCCGAAATACCACAACCTACCACACAAAGTCCAGAAGTATTTTGGTTTACTGTTAAATCTGTGAAATTATCATTTGTTATTGCAACAGGACTTTCGGTATTACAAGGAATTGGATATTGGACCCCATTTGTATAAATAATATACTCTGCTGTAGATTGACATCCGTTTGCATCTGTTACTGTTACAGTATAACTTCCTTGAGTTAATCCAGAAATAGAAGAAGAAGTTTCTCCTCCAGGATTCCATAAATAGGTGTACGGAGGAGTTCCTCCAGAGACTGATAAAGAAATGCTTCCATCTGAAGCTCCGATTGAGGTTTCTTTTATTGTGTTACCTGATATTTTTATGGAGTTGTCTACATAGCTTCCGTAGACTTCAATACTATTAATAGTAGCAGCGAGTGCACTAACAGTAAGCTGAATTTCATCGTATTGAAGGTGAGTAGAAAACCCTACCAAATAAAAACCATTAGTTGTAGAAGGAGTTATGTTTATTAAACCTAATGCTTCGAGAGCTAGTAAATTATTTCCAGATTGTGTTTCTTGTACCGAACCCTCTAAATAGGTGGTTATGGTCAGAGAATTTAAAAGGTCTAATTCTAATAAGTCGTTTGTATCTCTAATAATAAATCCAGCAGTGCTTCCTGAAGGAAAATTGTTTACAACGTTTTCCACTGAAATAGAGGCTGTGCTAGCAAGGCCTGCCGTTACATTGATCATGGCAAAGTCAGATTCACTTTCACTAATAACATTTGTGGCATTGTCTACTTCACAAGCAACACAAGCTACTCCGTTTACACCTGTATTTGTATTGTTGATTATTACAGGATGAGAAGGGTTGTTTAATACTGTAGCAGTATCACAATTTAAACTGCCTTCGCTAAAGGCTTCTAAAATAAGACCATAAACTCGCGTGCTACCTAGGTTTAAAGAGAGGGTTTGTTGGATGGATAATTGAACTTCATCAAAAGGCAATGAAGTTAGAAAGCCGACTTGAGAACGTTCGGTTCCTGTAAATAACAACCCGCTGTCTACCGATAATAATTCAGAACTTCCTGTTTTTATTTCTTGTTGAACGCCATCTAAATAAGTTGTTATAGTCATTCCATCAAGTAGTTCAAGATTTAAAACAGAGGCATTTTCAATATCAAAACCTACATAGGTCTGTGCAGGGTAGTTTGTCAATTCATCTTTTATAGCAATACTTCCAGTGGCTATAACACCTAAAGTAAAATCAATACTAGCATAGGTATTACTATTGGAGTCTATTGCTGAATTAGTGTTTGTAACGGCACCAACATTTAAAAGACCGCCCATTCCTGTGTGTTCCTCAACAATTCGAGCAGGAAAATTTGGCTTGTTGAATAGGGTAGGAGTATTGGGTTCTAAATCGGGGCCAACACAAAAGCTATTGGTTACAGGATAATAAACAAAGGTGTTAGAGGCTATGCCAGCTAAACTAGTCAATGAAATTTCAATACGGTCGTAATCTAATGTAGTGTAAAAACCTACGTAAAACTGATTGTTATTTAGAAGAGAACTGTTTAGCGTTACTAATGAAGTACCAGAATTTGTTTCTTGTTCTGTACCGTTTAAATATGTAGTGATGGTAATAGCACCGAGCAGGTCTATTTGAGCAACAGAACCGTTTTCTATTAAAAACCCCGCATAACTTCCGGCTTCAAAAAACTCATCGATAGTATTATCTGTTATGCCTATAGTATGAGTTACTCCTAGTCCAAGTAAAGTGGAGACTGTAGTATAGTTTGTAAGGTTAGAATCTGTTAAATTATTAAGATTAGAAATTCCACATCCTAATAAGCAAAGACCATTGGTATCTTCATTTATAGTTAAATCAGTAAAACTTGAAGAAGTTATAGCAACGGGAGAGTCAGTATTACAAGGAACCGGTATAGGTGGGTAGTAACGAGTATTGCTACTTAAATTATTTTTTTCAGAAAATGAGGAGAGGGTTAAAAACAAAAAAAATAAGAAAGTGAATTTGAATTGTATGCACGTTTTTTGTAACGTTAAGTACGCTTGAGTAATTCTTTTCATAATAGTTGATTGGTTAGACACAGTAAATAACCGTCAAACCATTAAATAGTAGTTTGTGGATAGAGACAGTTATTACATTAAATTAAAATGTTTGGCGATTAGCTTCTAAAAACTAGGATGGATAGCTAATTTTTTAACAAAGTAACGAGTTGTAGTTCATTTTTCGGGGGCATAGTTGGTTATAAGTAATAGGTATAGTAGTAAAACTTCCAAATGAATGGTTGTTTAAAATGCAACAGCTTAGTTGTTGAAATAGCAGTAGGTCGATTAAAAAAATTTGGTTAGAAATAATGGTGTTTATTATAGCTAACCTTTTTCGCGAGGTAAGAGGTAAGTAATCACAATACGAGGGACTTAAATTAAAAAAACTTAAATGTGTTCCAGTAATATCTAAAAATAGAAATTACGTAGCTTCCAACAGTCAATAGTTTATCATTGACAGTAAATAGTATTTTAACTTTAAGGGGTGACCAAAAGAAATAAAACAATAATTAAATGACTCATATTTATTTTAAATCTATTGTGAATATAATAAAAAATTAATTAAAACAAAAGAAATGAAGAGATGTATGCTGCTTTTTTTTGTGGTGTTTTTGTCTGTATACAAGTGTTTTATGTTCTAAAAAGAGTTGTCGCTTTAGTAAAAGGGGCTTTTTTAGTAAGAACAATTAAAGTAAGAATTTAATAGCTAAATGAGTTGAAAAGGGTTTGTAGCATCTTTGTTAAGAATGTCTTAACATTTTTTTAACTTCGTTTAGTTCGGAATGTTCCGAACTAAACTTATTTTTGCAAAGTAAATTTTATTGGAGATGAATCAAGTAGAAAAAAGAAAATGTGAATTAGTTGAGAAACTTGGTATTTTTTTAGAGAAAAAAGAACAGTTGGCTCCAGTGGCGGCGAGGATATTTTCACATATTATTTTAACAGGAAAACAAGGAACTACCTTTGAAGATTTGGTGTCTGGTCTTTGTGCTAGTAAAAGCACAATTTCAACACACCTCAATCATTTACAAGGACTGAAGAAGGTAAGTTATTTTACCAAAACAGGTGATAGAAAAAAATACTTTATCCTTAATAGCGACACTATGTTACAAGGAATTAGCAATATGGTAGAAGAATGGGAAGGAGAAAAAGAGTTGCACCTAGAGGTTAAAGAATATAAAGAAGATATTAATAAAACCTTGAAAGAAGAAGATAAGTTTGATCTTGGCTTTCACGATAGTTTTATTGAGTTTTTAGATGGAGCTGTAGTGTCTATTACCAAACTGAAAGAAAAAATTATAAACCACTAACACTAATTTATTATATACATAAAATGAAATATCAATATATATACGGTATTGCTATTCTTAGCATTGTTGCCTTATTTTTTACGAGTTGTGGAAAACAGCAACAACAAAACCAACAACAAACACCAGCACTACCTTTTCCAGTAGTAAAGGTAGCAGAGAAATCAATAACAAATTACCAAAGTTATCCAGTAACTATTGAAGGTGAAGTAAATAGTGAAATAAGACCAAAAGTTTCTGGATACGTAAAGAATGTTTTGGTAAAGGAAGGACAGAAAGTTAAACAAGGGCAGCTATTGTTTAAGTTAGAAACACAGTCGTTAAGCCAAGATGCTGAGGCAGCTAAAGCAGCGGTAAACACGGCACAAGTTGAAGTTAATAAACTGAAACCACTAGTAGAAAAGAACATTATTAGTCCAGTTCAACTAGAAACAGCTAAGGCAAGTTTAGCACAAGCTAAAAGTACTTATAACAGTATTGTTGCAAACATCAACTATGCAAACATAAAAAGCCCTGTAAACGGATTTGTAGGTTCGATTAATTATAGAAAAGGAGCTTTAGTAAGCGCACAAAGTACAATGCCTCTGACAAAAGTAGCCTCTATAAAGAATGTATATGCCTATTTCTCTATGAATGAAAAAGAATTTTTAAACTTCATTGATTCAGCAGAAGGTGAGACAATGGATGAAAAAATTAAAAAATTACCACCAGTAAAGCTTGTATTGGCAAACGGAAAAAAATACGAGCAAACTGGAGCTATCGAAACTATTGCAGGAGATATAAATCAGCAAACGGGAACGATTAGCTTTAGAGCAAAGTTTGATAATAAAGCAGGTTTGTTACGTAACGGAAGTAGTGGTACTATTTTAATACCTAGAGTACACAATAATGCATTAATTATACCTTCTGAATCTACATTTGAACGTCAAGGTAAGGTGTATGTTTATACCGTAAGCAATGACTCTTTGGCTGAAAAAACTATTGAAGTTGAAGCACAAGTAGGAAAGCTTTACGTGGTAAAATCAGGATTAGAAAAAGAAGAAACCATTTTAGCTAAAGGCTTAAACAAAGTGCGTTCAGGAGCAAAAATTAAACCTGTTCCAACACCTTTAGATAGTATAGTTAACTCATTCGATACGGTATTTAAATAATAAAGAAAATCATGTTACAAAAATTTATAGAGCGTCCGGTACTCTCTACAGTAATTTCTATTATCATAGTAATATTAGGGGTGCTGTCATTAACACAATTACCGGTAACGCAATATCCTGATATAGCACCACCAACGGTGCAGGTTACAGCTTCTTATCCAGGAGCGAGTGCCGAAACAATTTTAGAAAGTGTTATTGTTCCTATAGAAGAGCAAATTAATGGGGTAGAAGGAATGACTTATATGACTTCTACTGCGAGTAATACAGGTACAGCAAGTATTCAAGTATTTTTTGAACAAGGTTACAACCCAGATATTGCTGCGGTAAACGTACAGAACAGAGTTGCTAGAGCAAATGCTTTATTACCTTCCGAAGTAACAAGAGCAGGGGTTATTACAGCAAAACAACAAAACTCAGCACTGTTGTATGCTGCTATCTTTTCAACAAATCCTGAATACGATGATGTTTTTATTCAAAATTACCTGAATATAAATGTGAAACCAGAATTACAACGTGTTTCTGGAGTAGGGGCTGTAAATGTATTTGGAGCAAAAGATTATTCGATGCGCGTATGGTTAGATCCAGCAAAAATGGCATCGTATAAGTTAGAACCTAGAGAAGTAATAGCAGCAATTAACGAACAAAGTTTAGAAGCAGCCGCAGGATCTTTAGGGCAAAATTCTGGAGAGTCGTTTGAATATGTAATCAAGTATAAAGGACGATATAAAACGGCAAAAGAATACGAAAATGTTGTTGTAAAAGCTTTAGGGAATGGACAGTTTTTACGTGTTAAAGACGTAGCAAAAGTAGAGTTAGATGCATTTTCTTATTCATCACTTTCACGTACAAACGGAAATCCAGCACTTAACTTTGGAGTTTTTCAAACACCAGGATCTAATGCACAGGAAATCATTGAAAATATTTATGTAAAACTAGAAGATTTAAAGAAAGATTTCCCAGAAGGATTAGATTACATCATTAACTACGACACAAACAAATTCTTAACAGCGTCTGTAGACAAAGTAAAAAGTACCTTAATAGAAGCTTTTTTATTAGTATTTATTGTAGTGTTTATTTTCTTACAAGATTTTAAATCTACTTTAATACCGGCCATAGCAGTTCCAGTATCTATTATTGGTACCTTCTTTTTCCTAAATCTATTTGGGTATTCAATCAACTTGCTAACCTTATTCGCTTTAATCTTGGCAATTGGAATTGTGGTAGATGATGCCATTGTGGTAGTAGAAGCAGTACACGCTAAATTGGAAGACGGAGCAGAAAGTGCAAAAAAAGCATCCATTTCTGCGATGAGTGAAATTAGTGGAGCTATTGTGTCGATTACTTTGGTAATGATGGCGGTATTTGTGCCAATTACTTTTATACAAGGGCCATCAGGAGTATTTTATGAGCAATTTGGAGTAACATTAATGGTTGCGATCTTAATTTCTGCAGTAAACGCTTTAACATTAACACCGGCTTTAAGTGCATTGTTATTAAAACCACACAACGATAATCATAAGAAAAAAGGATTGTTACAACGATTTTATGATGCTTTCAATGCTGGGTTTAACGCAGTAACTAATAAATATACCCAATCTTTAGGATTTTTAGTAAAGCATAAATGGGTAACAGCAGGTATTTTAGGAGTAAGTGTTTTAGCCATTGTATGGGCAAGTAATACGATACCTACAGGTTTTGTACCCTCAGAAGATAGAGGTGTAGTGTTTATGAATGCTGAATTACCAGCAGGTTCTTCACTAGATAGATCGTACGAAGTAACAGAAAAATTATACGAAAGCATCAAAGGAATTGAAGGAATAAAAGGAGCGTCATTTATTAGCGGAAGAAACTTCTTCTCTGGAGAAGGAAGTTCGTATGCAATGGGCTTTATTATTTTAGAAGATTGGAGTGAAAGAGAAAGTGATGCAGAATCAGTTCAAAGCATTGTAGGGCAGTTGTTCGGAAAAGCAGCAATGATACCAGATGCAAAAATTATTTTCTTTACACCACCAAGTGTACCTGGTTTTGGTAGTGCAGATGGTTTTGAAATGAGACTATTAGACCGTAGTGCGAAACCATTAACAGAAATGGATGCAACAGCAAAAGAATTTGTAGGTCTTTTAAATCAACAACCAGAAATAGCCTTTGCGTCTAATTCTTTTGATACAGGATTTCCTCAGTTAGAATTAGATATCAATGTAGAAAGAGCTAAAGAAGCAGGAGTGTCAACAAGTGCAATCCTTTCAGCTTTACAAGGATATATTGGAGGTAATTATGCAGCTGACTTTAGTAGATTTGGAAAACAATTTAGAGTTTTTGTACAATCGTTACCAGAAGATAGGGTAAATGAAGCAAGTTTAAATAGCATGTTTATAAAAACACCAAGTGGAGAAATGACACCAATTTCTCAATTTGTAAGTCTAAAACGTGTATACGGCCCACAAACGGTAAATCGTTTCAACCTATTTAATTCGGTAACAGTAAATGGAGGGGTAACTCCAGGATTTAGTACAGGAGATGCTATTACTAAAATAGATAAGTTAGCAGAGAATAATTTACCAGAAGGATATAGTGTTGCCTACTCAGGGATTACCAGAGAAGAAATAGCCTCATCAGGACAATCTACCATTATTTTTATGATTAGTATTTTGTTTGTTTATTTCTTATTAGCAGCACAATACGAGAGTTACCTATTGCCATTATCAGTAATTTTCTCATTACCAATTGGGGTAGCAGGAGCATATTACACAACGTATTTAGCAGGATTAGAAAATAACATCTATTTCCAAATAGCCTTAATTATGTTATTAGGTCTGTTAGCAAAGAATGCGATTCTTATTGTAGAATTTGCAATACAACGTCGTAAACAAGGAAAAAGCTTATACGATGCAGCTATAGAAGGAGCAAAAGTACGTTTAAGACCTATTTTAATGACCTCGTTTGCCTTTATTCTTGGATTAATGCCATTAGTATTAGCAAAAGGAGTAGGAGCTGAAGGAAATAACTCTATCGGAACAGGAGCTGCTGGAGGATTACTAATTGGTACTTTAATAGGGGTATTTGTAATTCCTGTACTATTTGTGGTATTCCAATGGTTGCAAGAAAAAGTATCAAGCAAACCAGTTGTTGTTGAAACTAAAGAAGATTAATTATGAAACGCATACTAAATAAAACCTTGGTTGTAGCCGTAATGGCTACAACCTTACAAAGTTGTTTTGTTGCTAAGGATTATGCACGTCCTGAGTTAAAAGAAACAGAACATTTGTATAGAACAGATAATTTACCACAAGATAGTATCTCAATGGCAGCTGTGTCTTGGAAAGATATGTTTACTGATGCTCACTTGAAACAATACATTGATGAAGGGCTTCAAAATAACTTAGATATCCGTGTAGCCATACAGCAAATGGCTGCTGCTGAAGCATATATGAAACAAGGGAAAGCAGGGTATTTTCCTACTTTAAGTGTAGGGGCAAAAGCTACGCACCAAGAATTAGCAAAAAACAGCCAGTTTGGATCTTTTTTTAATGGGAGTATCGACCAGTATGATATAACTGGAAACCTTTCTTGGGAAGCTGATATTTGGGGTAAAATACGCAGTAACAAACGAGCAGGAAAAGCCGGATATTTACAAAGTGTAGCAGCACATCAAGCAGTAAAAACCCAGTTAGTTTCAGCAATAGCAACCACCTATTATCAATTAGTAGCTTTAGATGCTCAACTGGAAATTACTGAGCAAACTATTGAAACTAGAGAAAATAGTGTAAACACGATTAAAGCACTAAAGGATGCAGGACAAGTAAATCAGGTAGCAGTAGATCAAAATATAGCACAGTATCATAATGCAAAAGCATTGAAAGTAGATTTAGAAGCATCCATCTTTAAAATTGAGAATACTTTAAATCTATTACTAGGAAGAACATCAGTAGTTATTGAAAGAAGTAAACTTTCACAACAACAAATAGATGTGGCTATTAAAGTAGGTGTTCCAGCAACATTATTAAGAAACAGACCAGATGTTATGGCTGCGGAGTATGGATTAATCAATGCTTTTGAAATGACAAATGTAGCCAAAAGTAATTTTTACCCATCGTTAACAGTAACGGCGAGTGGAGGATTTCAAAGTTTAGAGTTAGATGAGTTGTTAAGTACCAACTCCTTATTTGCAAATATTATTGGAGGCTTAACACAGCCTATTTTCAATCAAAGAAAGATTAAAACACAACATGAGGTAGCAAAAGCACAACAAGAACAAGCATTGTTGAGTTTTAAAAAGACTTTGTTAACTGCTGGAAATGAGGTTTCAAATGCGCTTTTTGATTACAAAGCAGCAACTGAAAAATTTGACTATAGAAAAAATGAAGTAGAAGCCTTACGAAGAGCAGAAGTAAATTCAGAAGAGTTGTTAAAAAATGGATATGCTAATTATTTAGATTTATTAACAGCAAGAGAGCGCGCATTAAATGCTGAGTTAAATGTTATCAATAACAAATTAAATCAGTTAGTAAGCATCGTAAATTTATATGAAGCATTAGGTGGTGGTTGGAAGTAAATAGAAACTCATGAGTAATAGGTCAAAACTTATTAAGGTAGCCAAAGAAAAATTTATAGCATTTGGCAGTAAGCATACTACAATGGATGAAATAGCTGAGTTACTCGGAATTTCAAAAAAAACCATATATGCTTGCTTTTCTTCAAAAGAAGAGTTGATAATTGAAAGTATCAAAGAATTAATAAATGAATTCAAAATTGATACAGCACCTATTTTAAAATCTGATAAAACAGCGTTAAATAAAGTAATAGAGATATATAAAGTAATTTTTAGGTATGTAGAAAAGTTTAAACCTTCGTTTATTTTTGGGTTAAAAAAATACTACCCTAATGCTTACGATGCTTATAAAGAAATTACTACAGATGTCGTTTCTACAGATATAATGAATTTATTAGAAGAAGCAAAAGAACAAGGAGAGATTAGACCAGATGTAGACCTTGAATTGTTTAGTAAATTATATTTAAGCGGACTAGAAAGTCGTTTGTTTGATGCTGATAATTTGTTTGACGATTACTCCAAAGAAATTTTATTAGAGTATATGATTGTTAATAATTTAAACTCCTTAAAACCGATTAAATAAATACACAAATTTTTGTGGTTTTTGATAAAAAGTGTCATGTAGTATGTATCATATTTACAAGGCACTTTTTTGCTTACATGGAAAATCGGTTAATTACAATAAGATGGAGAAAAATATTTTGATGTATTTTTGTGAGAAACAAACAAAATTTGCTAAAAAAAATTATTACATATTTATTATTTAGTCTTGTAACCCAGTTGTGTAGTCAAAACAAAGTAAGTTTACAGTTAGTTGATACTCAAAAAAAGGCAGAAAATTACTTAGAAAAGGTACAAGAAAATTATAAAGAAGGAAATTACAAACTTCATAAAATTTACAGCGATTCTTTATACAGTATTTCTAAAAAGAACAACCTAAAAGCACTGCAAGTAAAAGCAATGGTTAATCAGGCTATAAGCTTAAATATGCAAACAAAATATGTAGAAGGTATAACACTATATAAAGAAGCATTAGCAATTGCTAAAACAATACCAGAAAGCAAACAAGCAGAAACTGTAGTGTTGGTTAATTTAGGAAATACATATAATAATGTAGAACTTTATGAAAAAAGTATAGAAACCATGAAAAAGGTTTTAGAGCAGGCTGCTTCTATAAAGAAACCTAACTTAATAAAAACAGCTGCTTTAAATGGTTTATCAATAAGTTATTCAGCTTTAAATGATGAGAAAAAATCATTGTTCTATGCAGAGCAGGTCAAAAATATAGGAGAAGAAACTGGGAATGAAAGTATTATTTTAACATCATTAAATCATATTAGCAGTTCCTATTATAAGTTAGGGCAATATCAAAAATCTATTGAAATAGCTACTACAGCAACAAACTATAAGGTTTTTGAAAAAAAGACTAAAGTTAAGGCGTGGCTTTTGGTCAACTTAGGAGTCGCAAATTTAAAACTAGCACAGTATAATAAAGCGGAAGAATACTTACAACAAGCATTAAATATAGCTTCTGAAAAGGGAATAGAAGAAATAGAAATGATATGTTATAAAAATCTGGCCATAATATATTTAAAGTTAAACAATACAGCAGTTCACTTAAGTACAGAAAAGAAATATAACGAAAGTCGAATACGTTTTTTAAAGAATCAAAAGAAAGCTATTACAGAAGAGTTAAAAGCAGAAATTGAAGCAAAAGAGGAAACTGTTTTAGCCAAAGAAGATACAGAAGCTCTTTTTTCTGAACAACAAAAAACGACCTTATGGTTTAGTGTATTTTGTGTAATTGGTTTAGGAGGTTTATTTTGGATTTACATAAAAAAGAATGAAGATCAAAGTGTCATAAAAGAAACAAATAAAATAACGGAAAAGATAAAAGAAGTTCCTGAAAAATATAAAAATTCCTCATTGTCAAAAGAAGATAGAGTTTCTTACCAGCAAAAAATATTAAAAGCAATAGAAGAAGAAAAAATATACTTAAATCACGATTTAACGCAAGCAAACTTTGCAAAAAGATTATCGTTAAGTAGTCATCATTTATCCGAAGTATTTTCGTTTGAATTTGATAAAAATTTCTATCAGCTTATCAATTCATATCGAATAAAAGAAGCTAAAGAGATATTAGAATTACCAGCAAATAAAGATTACAAAATAATTGCAGTAGCTTACGATGCTGGTTTTAAAAGTAAAACTACATTTAACCGTGTTTTTAAAGAGCAAACAGGTTACACACCTACTGAATACCGAAAAAAACTAATAAAATAGGTTCCACTCTATAGAATGAGACTTCTATAATAACCAACGGTTATATCTTGCACCCTATTACTTAATAAATAACATAATCAACAAAAGCATTATAACAACTCAGGTGGTTTTACGCCACTTGTTATGTTGTAAAATAATAATGATTGATTAAGAAAAAGTTTAAAAAAAATAGGTTAAAAGAATGAGGGAATTTATGTGTAAATTTTTAAGAAATAGTTTTACAACACTTTTTTTTATTGTAAGTAGCCCGTTGTTTTCGCAGTCGTTTATTTCTTTATGGAATACAGCAAATGTTAGTTCGGGTTCTTCTGCTGCTAATGAAATAAGAATCCCAACCAGCTCAGCTTATACGTATTCTTATACTGTTGATTGGGGAGATGGAAACATAGATTCAAATATAACAGGAGATATCACGCATACCTATACTACACAAGGAATATATACGATTAAAATAGACGGTACATTTCCTGCGATTTACTTTAATAATACGGGGGATGTTGATAAAATTATTGAAATTTTGTCTTGGGGTACCCTTCAATGGCAAAGTATGGAAAATGCATTCTATGGATGTTCAAATCTAAATTTTGACGCTATTGCTCCACCTGATTTGAGCCAAACAACTAGCCTAAAAAATACCTTTAGAGGATGTACTCTTTTTAATGGTATAATGAATCATTGGAATATAAACAGTATTACGAGTATTTCAGGATTATTTAGAGACTGTGAAACCTTTAACAGGCCCTTAGATCAGTGGGATACCTCTAATATAATAGATATGTCCTATACTTTTAATAATGCAAGAAATTTTAATGAACCTATAGATAATTGGAACACATCGAGGGTAAATACATTAGAGAGCTTCTTATCAGGAGCTTCTAACTTTAACCAAAATATTAATAATTGGAATGTTACAAGTGTGGTAAACATGAATGGAGCATTTAGGTATACAAACAGGTATAATCAACCAATGAACAATTGGAATGTAAGTAATGTAACCACAATGGTTAGTACATTTCAAGGAGCTGCATTCAATAATTTAATTGATAATTGGAATGTAGTTAATGTAACTACTATGGCAGGAATGTTTAGAGAGTCGAAATTTAATCAACCTCTTAATAACTGGGATGTAAGTAATGTTACTAATATGTCGCAGATGTTTCAAAGAAATAGAACATTCAATCAGCCTCTTAATAATTGGAATGTAAGTAAAGTAACCAACATGTCGAGTATGTTTGATGGATGGATTTGGGGAGCTGTTTTTAACCAAGATATAAACACTTGGGACGTAAGTGAGGTAACAAACATGAACTATATGTTTCGAGATAACTCGGGGTTTAATCAAAATATCAGCAGTTGGAATGTAGCTAATGTTACTAGTATGAGAGGAATGTTTGAAGGTGCTGTTATTTTTAATCAAGATATTAGTTCATGGAACCTTAGTAAGCTTACCAATATAGAAAGTATGTTTGAAAGAACAGAAGCTTTCAATCAACCCTTAAATACATGGGATGTAACCAATATTACGAATATGCGTAATATATTCCAACAAGCAGAAGCTTTCAATCAACCTTTGAATAGTTGGGATGTTAGTAGGATCACTGATTTTCAATATATGTTTGATAGAGCCAGATCTTTTAATCAAGATATAAGCGGTTGGGAAACGGGAAATGCTAGAAACATGTCTCATATGTTTAATCAGGCTACTTTATTTAATCAAAACATTGGAGGCTGGGACATATCTAGTGTTACAAACATGACAAATATGTTGTCAAGTAGTGGTATTTCTCAAGAGAATTACGATAATATTCTGATAGCTTGGAGTACTCAAACAGTTCAAAACAACATTAACTTAGGAGCGACGAACCTTCATTATTGTGATGCATTAAACCAAAGACAAAGTCTAATTGATAATAATGGTTGGACTATATCAGGAGATATTGTAAACTGTTCTTATGTATTATGTACTCAAATAACAATGCCGCAAGCAGGTGACACACAAGTACCTGCAAATAGTGATATTCGTTGGAATCCAGCACCTAATGCCACAGGATACAGAATTAGTGTAAGAAGAGAAAATGGAGCCACTTCTCAGGTTATATACAATAATGAAGATGTAGGAAATGTTGTAGGAGTAGACTTTACCAATGAGTTTATATCAGGAGATACTGTATATGTAACAGTTGTTCCATATAACGATGAAGGGCCAGCTACAGGTTGCCAAGAAATTAGTTTTACTGTAATAGAAAGTTGGGCAAATAGCTCTGATGCATTTAAACTTACCTATGATACAAGCATACAATCTTCATTCACTACACCAACAAATCAGTTAAGAATAGAAACAAATTCAGGGTATCCAAAATACCTTACGTATAACTATTCAATAGATTGGGGAGATGGACAATACAATCATAATGTTACAGGTGATATTACACACACATACCTTACACCAGGAATCTATACAGTAAGTATTATTGGTGCTTTTCCTTCTCCAAAGCATGAAACTATTGGAGACTCTGATAAATTATTATCTATAGATCAATGGGGAACTCAAGTCTGGGAAAGTATGTACGAAGCTTTTGAAAGTTGTGCAAATATGGAGTACAATGCCACAGATACTCCTAATCTAAGCAATGTAACGGATATGGAAAGAATGTTTAGTTCGTGCAGAAAGTTTAATGGAAATATTAATGATTGGGAGGTTAGTAAGGTAACCAACATGCGTAGTATGTTTAGCGGAACTTCAATTTATAACCAGCCACTTGATAACTGGGATGTAAGTAATGTTACTAATATGAATTACATGTTTGGTAGTGCTGTAGAGTTTAATCAAGACATAGGGAATTGGAATACAAGAAGCGTTACTAATATGGGAGGTATGTTTCAGAATGCAGAAGTATTTGATCATAATCTTAATAACTGGAATGTAAGCAGTGTTACAGATATGAGTAGTATGTTTGAAAGAGCAGAAGCATTTAACCAGCCACTTAATAATTGGGATGTAAGTAATGTTACCAATATGTCTGAAATGTTTAATGGTTTTATTTCAAACATGGCGTTTAACCAAAATATAGATAATTGGGATGTAAGCAGTGTTACAGATATGTCTGAAATGTTCCAGAGATGTGTTGACTTTAACCAACCTTTAAACTCATGGAATGTAGGTGCTGTTACCAATATGACTTCGATGTTTGAAAGCGCATATGTATTCGATCAACCATTAGGTAATTGGAATGTATCTAGGGTTACTAGCATGGAGAGCATGTTTCAGAGCGCTAGTGACTTTAATCAAGATATAAATAGTTGGAATGTAACCAATGTAACCAACATGAGTTTAATGTTTTACAATGCTCAAATGTTTAACCAACCGTTAAATTCTTGGGATGTAAACTCAGTAGTTAATATGTCAGGGATGTTCCGAAGAGCAGAAGCATTTAATCAGCCGTTAAACTCTTGGGATGTAAGTGCTGTTGCTAACATGAGTCAAATGTTTCAAGAAGCCACAGTTTTTAATCAACCATTAAATTCTTGGAATGTAAGTTCAGTAACCTTAATGCCTTCGATGTTTGAAGAAGCTATTGCTTTTGACAATCCATTAGAAAGTTGGAATGTTTCTGTGGTAACAAACTTTGAAGCAATGTTTAAAGATGCAGAAATATTCAACCAATCTATAGGGAATTGGAATACAGGAGAAGCACAAACGATGGCTGAAATGTTTTATGGAGCGTCTAAATTTAATCAAGATATTAATAATTGGAATGTATCTTTTGTAACCACCATGCAAGAAATGTTTCGAGGAGCAATATCTTTTAATAGGCCGTTAGATTCCTGGAATGTAGCATCAGTAACAAATATGCAAGGGATGTTTCAATCAGCAGTAGCCTTTGATGGTGCTATTGGAAGCTGGAATATTAGGAAAGTAACCACCGTGCAAGATATGTTTAATGGTGCAACAAACTTTAATCAACCTATTAATAATTGGAGGCCAACAGCAGTAACGAACATGGATAGAATGTTTCAAGGTGCAAGTTTGTTTAATCAACCTTTAAACCAATGGTTGTTAAATACGGTATCGATGAACGCTATGTTTAATAACGCTACAGCTTTTAATCAAGATGTAGGTGATTGGAATATTAGTGGTGTAACCAACATGCAAAATATGTTAGATAATACAGCTCTTACTAGAGTGAATTACGACAATACGCTTATTGCATGGTCTGAACAAACACTAACACCTAGAATAAATCTAGGAGCTAACACACTTCCTTATTGTGATGCTGTAGAAGAAAGACAATCAATGATGGATAATTTTGGATGGTCTTTTACAGGTGATGTCTTAGATTGTCCTATTCCCGAATGTACACAGTTAATAGCGCCTTTACATGGAGCAACAGATGTTCCTGTAAACACCAATTTAACTTGGGAGCCTGTTTTGTATGCACGTGAGTATGCTTTAACAATTAGAATAGAACCATCTGGAACCATAATAAATGAAACTGTTGTGAATGCCACCACTTATGAATTTGCTACAGATTTTTCAGGAGGAGAAACAGTTTATGTTACTATTGTACCTTCCAACGAAAATGGAGATGCGGTAGGACCTTGTGCAGAAGAAAGTTTTACCCTGTCTACAACTCCATCAACAGTACCCAATTGTACCAATTTAACTTTACCACTTGCTGGTGATATAGATGTACCTGTAAGTACAAATTTAGAATGGAATGTTATAAGTAATGCAGATGGATACAGACTTACAGTAGGAACTACTTCTGGAGGAATGGATATTCTTAATAGTATTGATGTAGGTAACAGTACAACATACGATTTACCTGTAGATTTACCAGAAGACACCGATATTTTTGTAATGATAACTCCTTATAACGGTGAAGGAGAAGCAATAAGCTGTAGAGAAGTATCTTTCAATACAGAGTTTATTCCAGTGCCACCTAGTTGTACAAGCTTAGTGAATCCTATAAATGGTGCAATTAATGTTCCAATACAGACTGATATTTCTTGGGATCAAATTGCAGAAGCAACGGGGTATTTAATAAGTGTAGGAATTACTCAAGGTGGGATAGAGCTTGTGAATAGTATTGATGTAGGAAATACTACTTCGTATAGTTTTTCTCAAGACCTACAAGCAAATAGAATACATTATGTTCGTATAATCCCATACAATGAGGTGGGTGATGCTACAGGCTGTATAGAAGAAAGTTTTACTACGGGAGGTACAGTTGTTAATGTACCCAATTGTACCACCATCACTGTTCCAACCAATGGAGCGATCAATGTAAGTGTTAGTACTGGAATTAGCTGGGATGCGGTAGCAGATGCCGATGGATATTACCTGTCAATCGGAACTACTTCAGGCGGAACTGATATTGTAAATAATGAATCAGTAACAGGAACGAGTTATACTTTAGCTAGTGATTTACCAGAAGGAACAACAATTTATGTATCGGTAACTCCATACAATTCGGTAGGAAATGCTACAGGTTGTTCAGAAATTAGTTTCACTACAGAAACAATACCAACAGCACCGAATTGTACGACCATCACAGTTCCGACCAATGGAGCGACCAATGTAAGTGTTAGTACCGGAATTAGCTGGGATGCGGTAGCAGATGCCGATGGATATTATCTATCAATAGGAACAAGTTCAGGCGGAACTGATATTGTAAATAATGAAGTGGTAACAGGAACGAGTTACACACTAGCGAGTAATTTACCTGAAGGAACAACAATTTATGTATCGGTAATTCCATACAATTCAGTAGGAAGTGCTACAGGTTGTTCAGAAATTAGTTTCACTACAGAAACAATACCAACAGCACCGAATTGTACGACAATCACTGTTCCAACCAATGGAGCAACGAATGTAAGTGTTAGTACCGGAATTAGCTGGGATGCGGTAGCAGATGTCGATGGGTATTACCTGTCAATCGGAACTACTTCAGGTGGAACCGATATCGTAAATAGTGAAGTGGTATTTGGAACACGTTATGTGTTAGCGAGTGATTTACCTGAAGGAACAACAATTTATGTATCGGTAATTCCATACAATTCAGTAGGAAGTGCTACAGGTTGTTCAGAAATTAGTTTCACTACAGAAACAATACCAACAGCACCGAATTGTACGACAATCACTGTTCCAACCAATGGAGCAACGAATGTAAGTGTTAGTACCGGAATTAGCTGGGATGCGGTAGCAGATGTCGATGGGTATTACCTGTCAATCGGAACTACTTCAGGCGGAACTGATATCGTAAATAATGAAGTGGTATTTGGAACACGTTATGTGTTAGCGAGTGATTTACCAGAAGAAACAACAATTTATGTATCGGTAACTCCATACAATTCAGTAGGAAGTGCTACAGGATGTTCAGAAATTAGTTTCACTACAGAAACAGTATCAACAGCACCGAATTGTACAACAATCACTGTTCCAACCAATGGAGCAACGAATGTAAGTGTTAGTACCGAAATTAGCTGGGATGCGGTAGCAGATGCCGATGGGTATTATCTGTTAATCGGAACTACTTCAGGTGGAGCCGATATCGTAAATAATGAAGTGGTATTTGGAACACGTTATGTGTTAGCGAGTGATTTACCAGAAGAAACAACAATTTATGTATCGGTAACTCCATACAATTCAGTAGGAAGTGCTACAGGATGTTCAGAAATTAGTTTCACTACAGAAACAGTATCAACAGCACCGAATTGTACGACCATCACAGTTCCAACCAATGGAGCGACCAATGTAGGTGTTAGTACCGGAATTAGCTGGGATGCGGTAGCAGATGCCGATGGGTATTACCTATCAATCGGAACTACTTCAGGTGGAACCGATATCGTAAATAATGAAATGGTAACAGGAACGAGTTACACACTAGCGAGTGATTTACCTGAAGGAACAACAATTTATGTATCGGTAATTTCGTACAATTCAGTAGGAAGTGCTACAGGATGTTCTGAGGTTAGTTTTAGAACTGAAGCAGGTTTGATAGGGGAAACCAAATATGGTTTTTCTCCAAATGATGATGGAGTAAATGACTTTTGGGAAATAAAAGGAATTGAAGAATATCCTAACAATTCAGTAACTGTTTTTAATAGGTGGGGAGATATGGTGTTTCAGATAAAAGGATATGATAACCAATTCAATGTTTTTAGAGGTGTTGCCAATAAGCTAACAGGTATGGGAGGTGATAAGTTGCCAGTAGGTACATACTTTTTTAATATAAAAATTTCAACAGAAGGGAAATCAACAGAAACAGAAGGATTTTTAGTTTTAAAAAGATAGGATGAAAGAGATAAGGAACTATATTTTACCATTTATTTTTATGATGGTATTTCAGAATAATTGGGGACAACAGACAGCTTTGTATCCAGAGTATAATTACAATCCGTTCATTATAAACTCAGCTTACACAGGAATGTCTGATGGGGCAGAAATTACACTTAGCAATTACGGTTATATAAATAGTATTGAAGGAAGTCCCAGAACATTATCAATAAGTTTTCATTCTCCTATAGCTAGGAAGAAAATGGGAATAGGTGGAGCTATTGTAAGAGACAAAATAGGGGTAAGCACTTATACAAATGCATATGTTGCATATTCGTATAAAATATTTTTTGATACGGCGGTTGATAGGCCTTATTGGCAGCATTATAACGAACATGTCATATCGTTTGGTCTAACAGCGGGAGTTCAACAGTTTCATGAGAATCTGTTAGAGTTAGGAATTACTGACGACATAGAGTTTTCAGAAAATATGAATGTAACGGTACCAACCGTAGGTGTTGGGTTTTTGTATAACCATGCAGATTTTTATGCAGGGGTTTCGCTGCCAAATCTTTTAGGCGATAAATTAGCATCTAGAGACGATTTAAATATATCAAACCCTATTTATGGTTATTTCGGATATCGTTTTTTTACCAATCGATTTGAGGAAGTAATGATTAAACCTAGTGTTTTTTTAAAATACGAAGGAGGTGCACCAATGCAAGTTGATGTTAATGTAGCTGTTAACTATAAAAATAAATTTGAAATAGGTACAGGTTATCGAAGTAGTTCCTCAATTAATTTTTTAGCAGGTATTTATGCTCTAAAAAACTTAAAATTTGTATACTTCTACAATGCAGGGTTCAGTGATTCTGTATTGGGAAATAGTCATGGAGTTATTCTTTCGTATGTTTTTAAGAAAAAACACAGATATTAAAAAGGAAAGGAGTTTTTTTACCTAAAACTCCAATTTTTATAATTAGCAGAAGCCTCTAGTGGATGTTCAATAGTATCAGGTAATTCAGGGAAGAAATCAATACCTGTTTTTTGTTCCAATTTATCAATAGAAACTACAAAATCAGATAGCGGTTTGTTGCTTTCCTTATGTGGAAGTAAAAAAGCAATGACTTTAATTTCAGGTTGAGTATAATCTAATAAAACTTTATAAAAATAATTAGGAACACTTACTTTTTCCTTCCCTATAGTTTTCAAATTAGATTCTAAAACACCGCCAGTAACAACATACAAACGATTATATTTTTTAGCCCAATAACGAGTTTTTTGTTCTAACTTGTTCCAAATTCCAGCATTGAACTCGTGGTTTTGAGGAGAGATGTTTGAGGTGTAAAAAGTTTCATCATGAGCACTTTTAGAAGCACGTCTATCACCAGCAGGACATAAGTGCCCCTTGTCATAACCAGATCTTTTATAATTTCTCCAATCTGCTGATTTTGTCTTCACTTTAGGATCAACAATAAAAAAAGGACGTTTGTGATTGGTATAAACAATATCACTTTTATTTAAAGAATACGCAACCCACTCAGCTTGCTCATGCTTTTCACTATACGATAACTGGTAGCCATTATGTTTTATAATGACTCCAGTTGTTGAGGTAGGAAAGTAGTTGAAGTTATCAGTTGTATTGTTGGCTGTTTCTGTTGTTGGTTGAGAAGAGTTTTTAGCTTCTTCTTTTTGCTGTAACCAATAACCTACAAGCAAAGCAACAATGGTAATAACGACTTTTATTTTCCTTGAAGTACTCATTTAATTACCTAAAACAATTTCTTTAAAGTTCTCTGTTTTTTCAACCTCGTTAAAAATTTCTTGAAACTTAACAGGAGGTATCGTTAGTTTACGTTTAACTAAATCTAACCAAGCACCATAAACTGTGATAATAGCAGAGAGCTTCCCAGCTTCGTTAAAAACCTCATGTTGAATTTTCCATCGTTCTCCTTTGCTAGACAATCCGGTAACTTTTAGGTTTACGGTTATGTCTTCACCCATGTGTATCTCACGCAAAAATTTGGTGTTCTCTTCAAATAAAATAGGCCCTACGTTTTCCTTTGTAAAATCTTGGATGGTTACATTATGCTCCTTAAAAAAACGCAAACGTAATTCAGCAGCGTAATCATTGTATGCGGTATGACGCATGTGTATGTTGGCATCAAAATCTGCCCATCGTGTTTTAAATTCAACACTAAAACTCATATCAAAAAAATTTAAGAAAGCGAATTTACAAATTTTAAGCTTTTACATCCAAAGCATCGCGAAGTGTATTTCCAATTAACATAAATGCCATAACCAAACTCATAATGGCAATTCCAGGAATGACAGCCAAATAGGGTTTTCCAAGAATAATGTAATTGTAGTGATTTTTAATCATGGCACCCCAAGAAGGAGTAGGGGGTTGCGCTCCGATACCCAAGAAACTCAAGCCACTTTCAATTAAAATAGCAGCGGCAAAATTAGCAGCAGAAATAACAATGATAGGAGCTAAAATATTCGGTAAAATATGGTTAAAAATAATTCTAAAGTCAGAAAAGCCTAGAGCTTTAGCAGCTTCTACATATTGTTGTTGTTGGGTAGTAATTACTTGGCCCCTAACTACACGTGCAACTTCTACCCACATAGTTAGTCCCACCGCAATAAAAACCTGCCAAAAACCTTTTCCTAAAGCTAATGTAATAGCGATTACTAATAAAAGTGTTGGAATAGACCAGGTTATATTAATAAGCCACATAATGAAATCATCAACTTTCCCTCCAAAATAACCAGCAATGGCTCCAATAGGAATTCCTATTAAGAGTGAAATAAACACAGCTATAAACCCAATAAAAAATGAAATTCTAGCACCAATTAGTAACCTGCTTAACAAGTCACGACCATATTTATCTGTTCCTAAATAAAATGTTTTTTGCTGGATGTATTGTTTATAGGAAGCGGGAAACTCTTTTGGTAAACCATCGGAGTATTTAATAACTTCTAACTCATTGTTGCTAACAGAAAACGATTGTATAGGGATTTCTGTTGATAAATTTTGTTTTCCTTCCATCAAAACAGAAAACCACGATTGTTGGTTTTTTACTTTTGAAGGAATGCTTAGTAGTTGAACAGAAAAACCAGGAGGTTTAGAATGAATTTCTAAATGCATTTGATTAGCAGAGTTGCTGTTGTCTGGAGCTAAAGCATAACAAAAAACAGCCATAAATCCGCATAATACAACATACCAAAAACTAAGCACCCCCGTTTTGCTGCGTTTAAATTTTTGGATGGCTATGTGCCATAAAGAGGTACCTATGGTGTTATTCACTTTCTTTAGCTTCTTTCAAGTTAGCAATATCAATACTTGAGGGGTTTTGAAAAACTTCCAAATCAAAATATTTTACTGAAGCTAAAATATGATCAAAAATATTAGCCATAACTCGCTCATAATCTACCCAGTTTTTTTCCCTGCTAAAGGCATAGATTTCTAGCGGAATCCCATTAGGGGTGGGTTCTAACTGACGAGACATTAGCAGCATATCTTGGTTAATTTTTGGGTGATTTTCAATGTATTTATCTAAATAGATTCTAAAAGATCCAAAATTAGTAAGATTTCTACCGTTTAATATCAGAGATTTGTCAACATTGTTTTCTTCGTTATATTTTTTAACTTCGTTGCTGCTTTTTTCAATGTAGTCAGAAATTAATTCAATCTTTTTAAAGCGCTCTATATCTTCATCACTAAGAAAGTGAATACTATTTATTTTAATTAAAATTGACCGTTTTATGCGTCTACCGCCTGAAGTATTCATCGTTCTCCAGTTCTTAAAAGAATCGGACGTTAGATAATAAGTAGGGATACTAGATATTGTGTTGTCAAAATTTCTAATAATCACCGAAGTAAGATTAATCTCAACCACATCACCATCGGCACCATATTTTTCCATGGTAATCCAATCTCCAATTCTAACAGTATCGTTTACCGCCACCTGAATACTAGATACAAAGCCAAGAATGGTATCTTTAAAAATTAATAACAATACTGCTGAAAAAGCTCCTAATGCAGTTAAAAATCGGATTAAAGGTTTTCCTGTTAATACAGAAAAAGATGATATAGCAGCAATGAGCCACATGATTACCATAAAAATTTGCACATAACTTTCTAAAGGTTTGTCTTTAAAAGCATTGGTGGTGCGAAGAAAGTCTTTAACACTTAATAAAACACTACGTATAAACCAAACAATTGCAAAAATAATAGCAATGGTAGCAATACGTTCAGCATAGGTAAACAAGTTAGGGAAATCGACTAGAATATCTTTTAAAAAATTAAAAACAATAGTAAGAATAACAATTCTAGAAAGGTTTAAAAAGGTTTTGTTTTTAATAAGCATATCATCAAAACTAGTTGATGTTTTTGCAGCCATTTTATTAACTGTTCTCCTACCAACATATCTAAAAATTTTGAATAGGATATAACCTAAAACTCCAAATACAACAAGGTTTGCAACTAAGTTTAGATGAATGGCAAGTGTTTCTGAGAGTGAAAAATGCTCTTTAAAAATTCTATAAAAAGACTTATTTAACATAGTAGTGTTAGATTAAAATTCTGTGATTTCTTCTCCCATTTGCAAGCCGAACTTTTTTCTAAACCAATATACAATAACATACAAAATAGGAGTGTCAAGCGCTGCTATAATGATTTTGAATAAAAAACCGCTAAGTAAAAGGCTGCCAAAAATAGACCAAGGAAGTATTTTAAAAGAACTCAATAAAAATAATACGGTAAAAGTATCTATAAATTGTGATAAAAAGGTAGAAAAATTATTGCGAAGCCATAAATGTTTGCCTTTCGTCAATCTTTTCCAAAAATGAAAAATACGAATGTCTATAAACTGAGCAGCTAAGTAAGCTAGCATAGATGCTAATACTGCCAACGGTGAAAGCCCAAAAACTTTGGTAAAGGTTTCATTACCAATAGGCGAGCTATCAATCGCAGGAGCATAATCAGCTACTAAAATGATTATCATAGAAAAAAAGGAAGCAAAAATACCTGCTACAACAACTTGATTGGCTTTTTTTTTACCATAAATTTCAGAAAGAATATCTGTAATTAAAAAAGTAATAGGGTAAGGAAGTATTCCAACAGATACTTCAAAACGAAATAAATTAAAAGGCTCCCAATAAAAAAACTTCTGAAATATAAGGTTTGAAGTTACTAGGGAGGCTATAAATAACGAAGCTAAAATTAGGTAGATAAGTTGTGCTTGGGATTTTTGTTGTACAGTCATAAAACGAAGATAGTAATTTTAAAAGTTGTATGTTTGCAGGGGTAAATAAACAACAAAACAAACAAATGAAAGCGTATATTTTTCCAGGTCAAGGAGCTCAATTTACAGGAATGGGGTTAGATTTATATGAAAATTCTCCCTTAGCTCAAGAACTTTTTGAAAAAGCCAATAATATATTAGGATTTAGTATTACCGACGTAATGTTTGAAGGTACTGCTGAAGAATTGAAAGAAACCAAGGTTACACAGCCAGCTATCTTTTTACATTCAGTAATTTTAGCGAAGGTTTTAGGGAACGATTTTAAACCAGAAATGGTAGCAGGTCATTCTTTAGGAGAGTTGTCAGCATTGGTTGCCAATGGTGTATTGTCTTTTGAAGACGGGTTAAGATTGGTTTCTAAACGTGCTTTGGCAATGCAAAAAGCATGTGAAGTTCAACCGTCTACTATGGCAGCAGTGTTAGGCTTAGAAGATGTCGTAGTTGAGGAAGTTTGTGATTCGATTGAAGGAGTAGTAGTAGCAGCAAATTATAACTGTCCTGGACAATTAGTGATTTCTGGAGAAATTGAAGCCGTTGAAAAAGCATGTGAAGTATTAAAAGAAAAGGGTGCTAAAAGAGCATTGCTTTTACCTGTAGGAGGAGCATTTCATTCACCAATGATGGAACCAGCTCGTGAGGAGTTAGCAGCAGCGATTGAAGAAACTACATTTAATGAACCTATGTGTCCAGTATACCAAAATGTGGTTGCAAAAGCAGTAACAAATCCTACTGAAATTAAAGAAAATTTAATAGCACAATTAACAGCTCCGGTAAAATGGACACAATGCGTACAAGCTATGATTGCCGACGGAGGTACTGAATTTGTTGAAGTTGGTCCAGGAAAAGTTTTACAAGGATTAATGCGTAAAATAGATAGAAGTGTAGCTGCTAGTGGTGCTTCTTTAGCGTAAATCGTAATTATAATATTTTAATATAAAAATCCCGTTCGAAAAGAACGGGATTTTTGTTTTGTGAGAAGGAAAGTTGTTACCTAGCTAAAACACAATCTTCACAATCTTTAATTTCCCCATAGTAGGTTTCTCTGTATTTGTGTACCGTTTCTATTGGTATAATATTTAAAAACATTTTTTTTATGTAAGTAACATTGGTGTGTAACTTACCCATTTTTCTTGAAAATCGTTTTTCTAAACGTGTCTCTCTTTTAATTTTAATCAATTTCATTATTCTAGTATCATTTAATTAGGGTACAAAGTTAAAAAGCTTAAAGTGTAATGTCAATTAATAATGGTTAAAATATTAAAAATCAGTTCATAAATACACGTTCTTAAATTAGAAGTGTGCTATTTTAAGAATATGATAACAAGAAGCAGAAACAATTCACAAATTAGAAGTGTAAAAAAGCTGTTTTTTACTAAAATGAATAAAAAATCACTCAAAACTGATTAAAAATAATCAAAAATGAGTGATTTTTTGTCTTTTTATATAAGAAACCTTAGCTTCTGATGTCTAAGGTTTGGAATATTTGTGTTTTTTTGGGTGCTAAGAGAATTAAATAAATTAACAAGATTACTCCTAACAGTAAAAAATCAGGTTTTAAAATTAACATCAAAAAGCAGGCAGCTTCAATAATAGCCCATCTAGCTATAGAAGCGGTTTGATAAATTGCAAGCTTTTCATCATTGCTAGCATCATTTTGAATTTTTCTCAATATGTTTTTAAACATGAAGTTGCTAGTAACGTAAGCTATTGCAGGAATAAAGGCATAGAATAAAGACGAATTATCAATCACCATATCAAAGATGGTTTTAAAATTCCCCAGAATTGTAAATGCAAGAGTAACTCCAGCAACTAAAGCAAGATGGATAATTTTTAAGGTTTTAATTTTTTGATCCATAAGGTTTCAGCCTGAATTATTGAATGAAATCATTCACAGTTTTAGTAATAAACGCTAATTGTTCTTCATCTAATTCGGTATGCATTGGTAATGAAATAACTTCATTTATTAATTGGTTGGTTACCGTGAAATCTTCTTCATTGTATCGATCATCTTGATATGCTTTTTGTGCATGTAGTGGAACAGGATAATAAATAGCATTTGGAACTCCGTTGTCTAATAAGTACTGATGCAACTCATTGCGTTTTCCATTGGTAATTCTCAATGTATACTGATGAAAAACATGTGTTGTAAAATTACTTATAGTAGGTGTAACGATGTTTGGGTTATTGGCAAACGCATTTGAATAATAGTTAGCAGCTTTTCTACGTGCATCACAATAACCATCTAATAAAGGTAATTTTGCTTTTAATACAGCAGCCTGAATAGAATCTAAACGAGAATTCACTCCAACAACATCGTGGTAGTAACGCTTGTACATTCCGTGGTTAACCATTCCTCGAAGTGTATGCGCTAATTCATCATTATTGGTAAAAATCGCACCACCGTCACCATAGCAACCTAAGTTTTTAGAAGGGAAGAAAGAGGTAGTACCAACATCACCCATAGTTCCTGCTTTCTTCTTCGTTCCGTTAGAAAAAGTATAATCTGCTCCAATGGCTTGGGCATTATCTTCTATTACAAATAAATTGTGTTCTTTAGCAATCTCTAAAATAGCTTCCATGTTAGCACATTGTCCAAATAAATGAACAGGAACAATAGCTTTTGTTTTAGGGGTAATTGCCTTTTTTAAAGCTTCAATGTCAATATTAAAAGTATCTGGTTCAACATCAACTAAAACAGGTGTTAAATTTAATAAACCAATTACTTCAACTGTTGCAGCAAATGTAAAGTCAGCAGTAATTACTTCATCACCTGGTTCTAAACCTAAGCCCATCATAGCTATTTGCAAAGCGTCGGTACCATTGGCACATGGAATTACGTGTTTAACGCCTAAATAATTCTCTAAATCTGCTTGGAATCCATGAACGTACGGTCCGTTAATATATGCTGAAGAATTTAGAATCTCTTGAATTGAAGTATCAACTGTATCTTTTATTTTTTGATATTGACTTTGTAAGTCAACCATTTGAATTTTTCTCATTTTGACATGATTTTATAAACATCAAAAATACAAACTATCTTTCATTGTTAGGAGGTCTTTACTGAAAATAATAAAAGGAAAACCATATGTTTTGTATAAGACTACACAATATGTTTAATAAATAAAAAACAAAGCAACAAAGGTTGCATATTGGCGTTTTGTACAAAAGAGAAACTAAAGATAATTACTATTTGAATGAAAACATCTAAACGTAAAATAGCTTTTAAAGTTTTAATTGGTTATGCCACTTTGGCGGTCTTAGCTGTTATTTCAGGGATCTTGTTGTTTTCAGAAATAAAAACATACATAGAAATACAAAAGCAAGGGGTTTCCGATAGAAATAATATTATACAAACAGGAGGTTTAATTGCCGATATATATGAAAATGAAAATTTAGGAAGAGCCGCTATTCAGTTAAATTCCTATAAGCGATACAGTGAGTATGTAACGGAGAATAAGACACTACTAAAAAAAATTGATTCACTTAGTTTTCTTGCAAAAGATATATCTAAAAAATCAATTCTAGATAGTGTTAAACTAGTTTTAAATAAAAAGCGAAAAAACATAACGAGTTTAAGACGGTTAAACCAAAGAAATGCTTCAGAAAAATCAATAAATGAAGCTATAGATAAATTAGGGTCTATAGATTCATTACTGGGAAAGGGTTCAGTAAAGGATCTTGTGGATGACCCAGAGGTGTTTAATAAAAAAACAGGATTAAGCTTGGAAAGATATCTTAAGTTATTTGATCGTGAAGATGAAGAAAAACCTGTTAATGCTGAAGAACAAAAGCAAATAGACTCTTTAGTTTCTGCTTCTAAAGAAATACTTCAAAAAGCTCAAAGAGAAACGACTATTAAACGAAAATTTTTGCGGATAAAAGAAAGGGAGTTAATTGAAAACGACATTACAATATCAAGAAAATTGCGGGAGGTCTTAAGTGTGTTAGAAAGAGATGTTATTTTTAATGCAAACCAAGCTCATAAAAAGCACGAAGAAACACTTGGACGTAGCAAGAACATTATTCTACTTGCTACGGGGGTTGGATTTATTATCATTGTACTTTTTTCAATAATCATATTAAACGATTTTTGGAGGAGTCAGCATTACAGACAAGAGTTAGAAAATGCCAATGCTGTAACCTCGTCACTTTTAAAAAGTAGAGAACAGTTAATATCTATGGTAAGCCATGATTTAAGAACTCCTTTAAGTACTATTTCTGGTTTTAGCGAATTATTGCAAAAATCAACCACCAGTGTAAAAGAGAAAAATTACATAGTACATATTCAAAATGCATCAGTGTACATGGGGCAGCTTGTAGGAGATCTTTTAGAGTTTTCTAAATTGGAAAATAGTAAAATAACAATCGAAGCAGTTCCTTTTGACTTGAGGAGAAATATAGAAGAAGTGGCCAATAGTGCTAAAAACCTAGTTCAGAACAAACCAATTTCTGTATATGTTAAACACGATGAAAAAATAAACTCATTAATTGTAAGTGATCCTTTTAGAATAAAACAAATACTATATAATTTAGTAACCAATGCTTGTAAGTTTACAAAGCAAGGTTCTATAACAATACAGAGTAAATTAAGAAAGGTAAAAGAACAAAACTATATAGAAATTAGAGTAATTGATACAGGAGTTGGAATAGATAAGGATAAGCAAGGGAAAGTATTTAAGGAATTTACACAAGTACATGAAAAAGAAAACGGACAACGTGGATTTGGGTTAGGGTTGACTATTTCTAAAAGACTAGCAGAACTTTTGGGAGGTTCCTTATCTCTACAAAGTAGTCTAGGAAAAGGAAGTAGGTTTTCGTTGTTTGTGCCTGTTACTTTAGCTGAAGGAAAATTAAATAAAAATGAAGTAGCCCCCCAAAAAGAAACACTTAACATTCATGCTGTGATAGTAGAAGATGATGCTTCTTTGAGGGCACTTTTGAAAAATGTTTTAGAAGGACTTGGAGTAACAGTAGTATCTTTTGGGAATGCTCAAGAAGCATTAAAAGAAATAGATAATAGTACGTATGATTTGGTTTTGACCGATATACAACTCCCTAAAATGAACGGTATTCATTTTATGGAGACTTTAAAAAAACATAATTCGTATAAAGGGCAGCCAATCATAGCAATGACTGGAAGGACAAATTTACCGGAAAGCGAATATATTAAAAATGGATTTTCAGATGCATTGATTAAACCTTTCCACTCTAAGAGGTTGAAAGAAATTTTACATCGATTTTTTAATGTAACAATACAAGATAATGCTAAGGCTGATTGTCGGATCGATAATAAAAGAACAAATAGTTTTGACATTACTTCCTTGAAAATATTTTTGAATAACGATGAAGTAGAGATAAAAAAAGTACTACAATCTTTTTTAAAAGATACAGAAGAGAATGTGGTGTTGTTAGAGGAGTTTATTAACAAGGACGATTTACAGGGGGTTAGTAATGTTAGCCACAAAATGTTGGGGATGTCCAAGCAGTTAAAAGCGACTAAATTAATCGCTTTTTTAGAAGAGTTTGAGGTTGGTAATAAGGTAAGTACAACTTTATGGAGCAATTTTGAGAAAGAAGTAGCAACATTTTTAACTGAACTAAAAGCTTACCTTAATTAATTTGATGTTCTTTTAGTTTGTTGTATAGGGTTTTTCTAGTGATATTTAAAAGTTTTGCAGCTTTGGTTTTGTTGTTTCCAGCTTCATGCAAAGCTCTAATAATAAGTTTCTTTTCATTTTCTTTGGTAGAAAAATCATTGAATAGGTGATGTTGGTTTTCGCTATTTTTCAGCTCTTCGGGTAAAGCATTTTTTTCTATGATTTCAGTTTGAGATAAAAGAGTGGCTCTTTTGATAACATTGGATAGTTCTCGTAAGTTTCCTGGCCAATTATATTGTTGAAATAAAGCTAGAACTTCCTGAGAAAATCCAGCAATGGATTTGTTGAGCTGTTTGTTCGCTTTTTCTAAAAAGAAGTCTGCATAAAGAATTAAATCATCTTTTCTATCTTTTAAACTAGGAACTTTTATCGAGAACTCATTTAAACGATGATACAAATCTTCTCTAAAATTCCCTTTTTCAACAGCTAATAATAAATCTTCATTGGTAGCGGTAATCAAACGAATGTCTACCATAATTTCTTTACTACTTCCAACAGGTTTAATCTTTCGTTCTTGTAAAGCGCGTAACAATTGTACCTGACTTTCATAGTTTAAGTTTCCAACTTCATCTAAAAAAAGAGTTCCCCCATTTGCAGCTTCAAAATGCCCTATTTTATCATTAATAGCCCCAGTAAACGATCCTTTTTGGTGTCCGAAAAACTCACTTGAAGCAATTTCTTTAGGAATAGCTCCACAGTCTACTGCAATAAAAGGTTTGTCTTTGCGTAAACTTTGGGTATGAATAGTGTTTGCAACAACTTCTTTACCAGTACCGCTTTCTCCTGTAATCAGAACAGACATATCGGTAGGGGCTACTAAATGAATATGTTCGTACAAACTTTTAGAAGCAGCACTTATACCAGAAACAATATTAGAGTTCGTATTAAAGGTTCTTTTATTATCCTTTTTTGTATGAGTAGCTTCTTCAGGTTTAACATCAAGAGCATTGCTAATCACTTCCAAAACTTCATCAGGATTAAAAGGCTTGGAAATATAATCAAAAGCCCCTTGTTTCATTGCCTGTACTGCCGTGGAAACTTCAGCATAACTTGTCATTAAAACAACAGGAATATCACTGTCGGTATTTTTACTCTGTTTCAATAAATCAATACCGTTACCATCTGGAAGACGTAAGTCGGTAAAAATTAAATTATAAGAATGTTCTTTTATCAGAGTGAAAGCATTTTTAATAGTATAACTAACCTCCACAGTGTATTGATGTCGCTCTAAAAAATGTTTTAACATATTAGAAAAAGTAACATCATCCTCTACCAATAAAATCTTTTTCATAAAAAATGTTTATTCTAAATTGTTTGTATAATTAAACTCTTTGTAAAAATAAAAAGAGCGTTTTACATGAAAACGCTCTTTCGTCAATAAAATTGAGGAGGGAAATAAAAAAATTACTTTTTCGAATTGTTAACTTCTTTTTCGTCTAATAAGTTACCTTCTTTATCAGTATAAATAGTTTTGCTAGCATTCTCAACGCTAATTTCTAATTTGTACTGCTCTTTTTCGTTTACAAAAGCCTTATTTAAGGTAGCTTTAGGGAAACTTTCCTTAATAGAGTTTACTAATGTTGCTGGCAATTTGTCTAAAGAGATTTCTTGGAATCCATCTGCTACCACCATATGAACAGGAGTACTAGGAAAAATAGTGTTGTTTACTGTTGCATAAGTTGAAACACCTGCTAAGATTGCTACTGCTAAGATTAATTTTTTCATGACATGTAAGTTTTTAAGTTATAATTTTTTTGATTGTAATACGACAAGGGAAATTCGTGCGAATTATTTTACTTCTTTTTCGTCTAACCAGTTTCCGTCTTTGTCAGCAAAAAGAGTTTTACTTTCGTTTTCTACGCTAATTTCTAATTTGTATTGCTCTTTTTCATTTATAAAAGCCTTGCTTAATTTTCCTTTAGGAAAACTTTCCTTTACAGATTGTACTACTGCTGCTGGTAATTTATCTAAAGAAATTTCTTTAAAGCCATTTTCTATAACCGAGTGAACTGGAGTAATTGTAGAAATAGTGTTGTTTGTTGTAGCGTAAGTTGAAGCTCCTGCTAAAATTGCTGCTGCTAAAATTAAATTTTTCATGATATTAAGTTTTTTTAAGTTACAATTATTTATTGTTTGCTTGATATATTGAAATAAATATGCCATCAATTTTAATTGAGAAGTCTGTGGTCTCTAAGTTGTTGTTTGTTAGTTGTTTATTGTTTTTACGGGGAGCTGATGCTAATTTTTATATGTGTAAAAAGTGTGTAAATGTTTGAGAATACTGTGTAAAAAATACACGATTTGCCTAGAGGAGGGCAATAAATAATTCTGTTATCTTTGAAGAAAATCATCCCTAATGAAATTATTAAAAAAATCGTTAAAAATTGTTTTATTACTTCTAGTATTGGTAAGTGTAGGTGTTTGGCTATTTACAAAAACATTACACCCAACATATAAAGGAGAGTTCGTGTTGGCTGAGATATCAGCTGAAGTTACAGTGTACTATGATGAAGTTGGAGTGCCACACATCAATGCTCAAAACCAACAAGATGCCTATACTGCTTTGGGGTATGTACATGCTCAAGACCGATTGTGGCAAATGGAACTCATCAGAAGAATTGCTGCCGGAAGATTAGCTGAAGTTTTTGGAAAAGACCTGGTTAGAGTAGATAAGTTTTTCTCTGGATTAGGAATTGAAGAAGCTGCTGAAAAAACAATTGAAGAATTAGATAAAAATTCAGAAGCCTATAAATTAACAGAAGCCTATTTAAATGGGGTTAATCAGTTTATAGAAGAAGGGGCGACACCTTTAGAATTTTATTTAGTAGGCTTGAACAAAGAAAACTATACAATTAAAGATGTGTATAATGTGTTTGGTTACATGGCGTTTAGCTTTGCGATTGCGCATAAAACAGATCCGCTACTAACAGAAGTAAAAGAGAAATTAGGAGAACCGTATGTAAATGAATTGCTAAACTCGTTCAATGAAAATTTAACACTGAATAAGACAACGAATAAAGAAGCTATTAAAGCAGAAATGTCTGTTTCGGTTAATGAGATTATAGAGCAATTACCAGTTGCACCTTTTATAGGAAGTAATTCTTGGGTAATTGCACCACCCAAAACAAAAAACGGAAAAGTAATTTTTGCTAATGATCCGCATATTGCATACTCTCAGCCTTCGGTTTGGTACCAAAATCATATAAAAACTCCCGATTTTGAAATCTATGGATTCAATTTGGCATTGATGCCTTTCCCGTTGTTAGGACATAATACAAATTATGCTTACGGATTGACCATGTTGGCAAACGATGACTTAAATTTTTATGTAGAACAAAACAATGCTGGAAATTCAATGGAGTATAAAACACCTCAAGGATACCAGAAATATGAGTTGTGGGAAAAGCGTATAAAGGTTAAGGGAGCAAAAGACACAACATATCAAGTAAAAGTGAGTAAACACGGTCCGATTATGAACGGATTGATAGAGCATATCACAGATGAAAGACCTGTGGCGATGAATTGGATTTATACACAATTGCCCAATAAACTGTTGGAAGCATCGTATCAAATGTCACATGCTAGTTCGTTGCAAGATTTTAAAGCAGGAACTGCCAAAATTCATGCGCCAGGATTGAATGTGATGTATGGAGATTCGAAAGGAAATGTAGGTTGGTTTGCTTCAGCAAAATTATATGAACTAAGAGATAGCCTGTCTTCTAAAATGTATTTAAACGGAGCTTCTGGTAACGATGAGATTGTAGCGTATCTAGATTTTAAAGAAAACCCTCAGGCAGAGAATCCGAGTTGGAATTATGTGTATTCTGCCAATAATCAACCAGATTCCGTGAGAGGTAAATTGTATCCGGGATATTATCAACCAGAAGACAGAGCAAAAAGAATTGTTGAGTTATTAGAAGCTAAAAATGACTTTACCAAAGAAGATGTAGCAGAAATGATTTACGATGTTACTTCGCCTGTAGTTCCAGAAATAGGAAGAGAATTGTTAACAAGTGTAGATGAGTCCTCGCTATCTCCTTCGGCTAAAAAAGCATATTGGGTGTTGGAAAAGTGGAATGGAGAATACTTAAAAACAGAAATAGCACCGACGATTTACAATCGATTTTTGTATGAATTTTTAACCGCCACGTATAAAGATGAGTTAGGAGATAGTTTTCAGTTGTTTATTGATACGCAATTACAAGATCAAGTGTTAGCAGAGCAGGCTAAAAGGGAACAATCAGTTTGGTGGGATGATGTTTCAACTACCGATAAAGTTGAAACTAGAAATGAAATAATAACAACAGCGTTTCAAAAAGCCATCACATTTTTACAAAATCAATTAGGAGAGAATGTAGATAATTGGACCTGGAATCGCGTAATTTCAGTGGAATACGAACACGCTATTGGTAAAGCGGGAGGTTTGTTGCGTAAATTTTTTAATGTAGGTCCATTTGAAACTATTGGAGGGAATGAGGTGATTAACAATCAGATTTTTAAGTTGGATAGTACAGGAGTATATAAAATTCACGCAGGACCTTCAACACGTAGAGTTATTGATTTTTCTGATGTAGAAAATAGCATTGCTATTTTACCCACAGGGCAATCGGGGAATGTATTCAGTCCGTATTACAAAGACCAAGCACAAAAATATGTAAATGGTGAGTTTGTAAAAATGATTCTCAATGAAGCAGCTATAAAGAAGAGCTCAAATAAGTTGGTGTTTTTACCGAAGAAGGAATAATCTAATGTCATTGCGAACTTAGTGAAGTAATCTTTGTATTCGGATATTATGTTTTTTTACTTTTTTACTCTGGTTTTGAATAAATAATGTTTTTTAGAACTCTTGGTTTTTCTTCTAAATCAATTTTTTTAAACATTTCATTAATTCCATATTCAGAGTTGAAGTCAGAAATAATTTCAGTACCTGCAACTCTACCAAATTCAATATCATCTTCTGTTGCCGTTTGGTCAAAAATACAAAGCCATTGGATTTCTTTTTTTGTTTTTTTATCAAACACTTGAAACCATTTCCTTTTAAGTGTTCTTAATTCAATAGAAGTAGAGATTAAAGATTTTGGAATATGATTGTCTAAAGCATGTTTAGCACTTTCTATTAATGATTTATCTGTCATCTACTATACTTCTTTATAAACCTCCTCAAAAGGAATTCTAAAGCGTTCTCCATACACTCCTTCGGGTTTGCGAATACCACAAGAAACAATCATATTAATTTCTGCACCAAAAGGGAGTCCCAACATGCGCTTTACACGCCAAGTATCAGAACCTTCCATAGGGCAGGTGTCGTATCCTTCAGCAGCCATTGAGAGCATGAATGTTTGTGCTGCTAACCCACAAGTTTTGTGAGCTACAATGCGCATATCACTATTGCGAACTTCTCTATAAATAGGTCGAAATACCCCAACAATTAAAAATAGTATATACTTCAACCAACCAAAAATTCCTAAGAAATCAAAATACGTGAAAGGAATTAATTTTCCGTAGTAGTTACGCGCTACTTTTTCTCGACTTCGTTGTTCCGATTTCGGATTGTTTTTTCCAAAAACTTCATCCATAAAAGTTAAGTTAGCTTTGGCTCTTTTACGCCACAAATCTTTACGAGTCACAAAAACCACTAGCTGCTGAGCAGTTTTAGCGGCATTTTGATTAAAGCATAATGGAGCCATTTTTTTTATAATTTCTTTATCAGTGATATGATAAAACTCCCATAGCTGCATGTTGCTACTGGTAGGTGCTAAACTGGCTTGTTTCAAACACTTTTTTACAATAGCAGCGTCAATTGGTTTTTCAGGGTCATAAACTCTTACCGAACGACGATAATTAACTGCTTCTGATACTGTTTTTTCACTCATTTGTGGGCGTCTTGATTCTTGTGTCTACTTATCTTATTATCTAATAAATTACCCTAGTTTCATTAAGGTTTTTAATTGTTGTAGTTTTCCTTTGTATGGAGCATATCGAGTAGGAACATCTAGCCAAGTTCCGCGAGAAACCACTCCTTTATGATGAGAAAACGTATCAAAAGTTTTCTTTCCGTGATAAGCACCGATACCACTTTCTCCCACGCCACCAAAAGGCAATCTGTGATTAGCAAAATGTACTGTAGTATCATTTACCGTACCTCCACCAAACGAAAAACGCTCAATCATTTTCTTAGCAAATGAATTTCTATTGGTGAAAACATATAAAGCTAGAGGTTTGTCGTATTTAGCAGTGATTTTTTCAATATCTACTTCGTTTTCGTAAGAAATTAGCGGGAAAATTGGTCCGAAAATTTCCCCTTTCATGACTTCACTATCCAAACTCGGTTCATCAATTAAGGTAGGAGCAATATAGCAATTATCTCTATCGGTTTGTCCGCCAATTACACAGTTTTCATTTTCTAGCATCAAAGCTAAGCGGTCAAAGTTTTTAGTATTTACTATGCGTGAGAGATCAGGAGAGTTTTGAGGATTTTCCCCGTAAGCTCTAAAAATTTCTTCTTTAAACTGTTGTATAAATTGTTCTTTAACCGAAATGTGAATTAGTAAATAATCAGGAGCAATACAAGTTTGACCTCCGTTGATAAACTTCCCCCAAACCAAACGTTTTGCGGTCAATTTAATATTGGCTGTTTCATCAACAATACACGGACTTTTTCCTCCTAGCTCTAAGGTAACTGGGGTTAAATAATTAGCTGCAGCTTTGGCTACTATTTTACCTACAGGAACACTACCTGTAAAGAAAATATAATCCCAACGTTGTGCCAGCAACTCTGTCGAGACATCGACACCACCTTCAACTACAGCAACATGATTTTTATCAAAAACAGTTTCAATAATTTCTTGGGTAATTTTACTCGTATGAGGTGTCAACTCCGAAGGTTTTAAAACAACTGTATTTCCTGCGGCAACAGCGCCTAATAAAGGAGCAAAAGCTAGTTGATATGGGTAGTTCCAAGGGGCAATGATAAGTACAGTTCCATAAGGTTCTTTGTACATTTTTGCAGAAGAAGGAAAATTTAGTAACGATGGTAACACACGTTGAGGTTTGCTCCATGAATGAATGTTTTTTATCGCCATTTTTAATTCGGCTAGCACAATAGAAGTTTCGGTCATTACTGCTTCGTATTCCGGTTTTTTAAAGTCATCATGTAGTGCTTTTACGATGTCTTTTTCTCTTGTAATAAGCTCTTTTTGTAATCTTTTTAAGGCACTTTTCCTAAAGGAAGTATCTTTGGTTTGTTGCGTAGCAAAATAGTTTTTTTGAGACTGAACCAATTCGGGAATATTCATAAGCTATAGGTCTTGTATTTTTTTATTCATTATCGAAAACCATAATGGAGGAACCAAGGCTACTAGCATCATACCTGGGTATCCTGTTGGCATTTGCGGACTTTCAGGCAGGGATTTTAAGAGCTGGTAATGTTTACTTCCGTTATAGTGATGGTCCGAGTGACGAGATAAATTAAACAACATTAACATGCCAATTCTGTGATCAGAATTCCATGAATGTGTTCTTTTTACACGTTCGTAACGACCTTTTTCGTTTTGTTTACGTAGTAGTCCGTAATGTTCTATATAGTTTACAGTTTCTAGTAATAAAATTCCAAAAACAGCAGCAGCAATAAAAGCCAAAAAAGCTTTTAATCCAAATAAAAAGAAAATCCCTACCAACAACAGTATGTTGCAAAATGTATAGATAAGCATTCTATTTTGTAGGTGAAACCAACTTCTTTTAGCGTTTTTTAAACGTGTGTTTTCTGTCTCCCAAGCTTGGTAATAACTTTGAAAATGAGAACGAATCCAGAAAAGATATACTACTTCATTTTTTCTGGCAGTTGCGGCATCTTTTGGAGTAGCCACATTCAAATGATGCCCTGCATTATGGTAGGGTAAAAAGTGAGTGTCTAACGAAGTTAATAATAGGACTTCTCCTAAAAGTTCATCAAAACGATTGTTACGATGCCCTAATTCATGTCCAACATTAATACCAATAACGCCACATAGCAAGCCCATAGCTGAGATTCTTCCTATATATTCTAAGGTAGTTAATTGTGCATCTTTCATCATCCATAAAAACCACCCTAGGAAAACTAATTGGACAGGTACTGTTGCGTATAAAATATAAGTGTAAAGCTTGTTTTGTTTTTCTTGCTCTTCTTGTTCTTTGTTAAAATTATTTTTATCTGGTTTAAAAAGTAGTTCAAGAAGAGGAACTAATCCGAAGAAAACAAGTAGAGGTAAGAGTGTTAGCCAACCCAAATTTGTAAACGAAATGTACACAGTGATTGGAAGTGTTAAAATTGCTAAAAATTTAAGAGCTTTCATCTTGTTTGTAATTTGTCTAAATATACAAATTACAAACAAGCATCCCAAACGGGATCAGAAGGAGTTGGGGCAGTGATTTTAATAAGTTCTTTACTAACTGGATGCGTAAATTTTATTTTTCGAGCATGTAAATGAATGCTTCCATCTTTATTACTTCTTTTAGCGCCATACTTTAAATCGCCTTTGATAATAGCGCCAATATTAGAGAGTTGTACACGAATTTGATGATGACGGCCTGTTTCTAAGTCAACTTCAAGTAACGAATAGTTATCTAATTTTTTAAGTGTTTTGTAGTGAAGTATGGCTTTTTTACTTCCGTTAACTTCTTTAGTATAAGCAGTCGATTTGTTGTTTTTTGGATTCTTTTTTAAATAATTGGTTAAAGTGTCAGCAGCTTTTTTAGGTTGTTGTTGAACTACTGCCCAGTAGGTTTTTTTTATGGTTTTGTCACGTAACATTTTGTTTAGTCGTTCTAAAGCTTTTGAAGTACGCGCGTAGATGACAATCCCCGTAGTAGGGCGGTCTAATCGGTGAACGGTTCCTAAAAATACGTTTCCGGGTTTGTTGTATTTATCTTTAATGTATTCTTTAACAACATCTAAAAGTGGTTTGTCGCCTGTTTTGTCTCCTTGTACGATGTCGCCAGCACGTTTGTTAACCACAATGATGTGGTTGTCTTCGTGTAAAACTTGTAAGTTTTCTTTAGTAGAGTGCATGTTTTAAAGTGCCCTGAACGTAGCTGAAAGGTTATTTGAAATTCTCCGCTACATCTTCGTTAACTTGATCGATAAAATTTAAAAATTCATCGCGTCCCATTCCTGTAGAAGACGAAGTAACAAAAGAAATTGGTAACTCCTCCCAATAATTTAATAACTTCTTTTTGTAAGCGGTAATTTGCTTGTTGAGTTTAGAACTTCCTAGTTTATCAGCTTTGGTAAAAACAATACAAAAAGGAATGCGGTTTTCACCTAAAAACTGCATGAATTCCAAATCTATTTTCTGTGGATCGTGACGAGAATCAATTAAAACAAAGGTGCAAACTAGCTGTTCACGTTCTTTGAAATAGTTCTCAATAAAAAATTGAAAAATTTGACGTTTCTTTTTAGAAACCTTCGCGTAACCATATCCAGGAAGATCTACTAAGAACCATTCATCGTTAATTTTAAAATGATTAATAAGTTGTGTTTTTCCTGGTTTACCAGAGGTTTTTGCTAAATCTTTGCGCTCCATTAGCATGTTGATTAACGAAGATTTACCAACGTTAGAGCGTCCAATAAAAGCATACTCAGGTATGCTGTCTTTAGGAGCTTTGGTAACATTACTGTTACTCATTACAAATTCAGCAGATTTTATTTTCATACTATAAATAAGCTAGTTTAGCTGTTATATTTCGCGTTTAGAAAGCCAGCCTTCTAAAATTTCATTAAACTCATCTGGTGTTTCCATCATGGCTGCATGTCCGCATTTGTCAATCCAGAACAAATCAGCATCAGGTAAAAGTTTTTTGAAATCTTCGGCAACTTCTGGAGGCGTAACGCTGTCTTGTTTTCCCCAAATTAAACAAGTAGGCTGTTTCATGTTGGGTAAGTCTTTAGCCATATTATGACGAATGGCACTTTTAGCAATGGCTAAAGTTCTAATCAAGGTGTTTCGGTCGTTAATAACGTCGTATACCTGATTAACAAGTTCATCTGTAGCAATGGCCTTGTCGTAAAAAACATCTTGTGCTTTTTTTCTAACAAACTCTTTGTCACCTCTCTTTGGGTAGCTGTCTCCCATAGAATTTTCGTACAGTCCTGAACTACCTGTTAAAACCAATGCTTTAACATCTTCAGAATAATGTTTTGTATAGTATAAAGCGATGTGTCCGCCTAAAGAATTCCCTAGTAAAGTAACGTTTTTAAGTCCTTTGTACTCTATGAAATCATGTAAAAATTTGGCCAAATTTTTTACGTTGGTTTTAAGGAGAGGTAAGGTGTATAAAGGTAATTCTGGAATAAAAACTTGATATCCTTTTTGTGAAAGATGATTAAAAGTGGAGTCAAAATTACTTAAAGCGCCCATGAGTCCATGAAGGATGATAATCGGGCTTCCTTCTCCTGCTTCTGCGTATGTAAATTTGTCTTCTTTCTTTAAAAATTCAGTCATTATGTTTCTGATTTGACTTAACCACAAATGTAGTTCTTTTTTATCACTTTTTCATTTTTATTATTTCGTGTATAGCGCTAGTTTGGAAGTTCTTTAGTATCAGTTTTTTAGCTTAAAAACTAAAACTTATTAACAATGTGGTAAAAAGTGGTAAAAAGTGGTAAATATTTTTTATTTTTGATGCAAACTATAGTTTCTTTACGTGGTAAATTTAATTGGAACATACGAGTGTAAGGTGGATGCTAAAGGAAGGTTGATGATGTCGTCAGCGTTCAAGAAGCAGTTGTCTTCTGTGTTGCAAGATGGTTTTGTGATTAAACGCTCTGTGTTTCAGTCTTGTTTGGAGTTGTATCCAATACAAGAGTGGAATTTGATGATGGCAAAAATCAATAAACTAAATCGATTTGTAAAGAAAAACAATGATTTTATCAGGAGGTTTACAGCTGGTGTGAAAATGGTGGATGTAGATGCTTCAGGGAGGATATTGATTCCGAAAGATTTATGTCAGTTTGCAGGGATTGAAAAGCAGGTGGTGCTTTCTTCTGCGGTGAATATTATTGAGATTTGGGATAAGGATAAGTACGAAAAAGTAATTGATGATGCTGTTGTTGGTTTTGCGGATTTAGCAGAAGAGGTAATGGGTAATACGGAAGCAGATGAGTTATCATAATCCAGTTTTGTTGAAAGAAAGTGTAGATGCACTTAATATAAAGGAAGACGGAGTGTATGTGGATGTCACCTTTGGAGGGGGAGGGCATTCTAGAGAAATATTGAGTCGATTGGGAGAGAGAGGAAGGTTGTTTGCTTTTGATCAAGATCCAGATGCGCAACAAAATAAAATTGACGACCCGCGTTTTGTGTTGATTGGCGAAAATTTTCGATTTATATCGAGGTTTTTACGTTTTTATGGAGTGAGGAAAGTAGACGGGATATTAGCTGATCTGGGTGTGTCTTCACATCAGTTTGATGAGGCGGAAAGAGGGTTTTCTACTCGTTTTGATGCAGATTTAGATATGCGAATGGATCAAAAGTCTGAATTGTCTGGTAGAAAAATAATCAATACCTACAGTGAAGAGCAGTTGGCAGATGTGTTGTTTTTGTATGGGGAGCTGCGAAATGCAAGAGCCTTGGCGAAAACTATTGTGGAGGCGAGAGTTGATAGGGAGGTTAAAACAAGCTTTGAGTTGAAAGAAGTGTTGCAGCGATTTCTTCCAAAGGCGAAAGAGCATAAAATATTAGCGCAAATTTTTCAAGCAATACGAATAGAGGTAAATCAGGAGTTGGAAGTGTTGAAAGAATTTTTGGAGCAGATTCCAGAGTTGTTGAGAGAAGAGGGAAGGTTGAGTGTGATTTCATATCACTCGTTAGAGGATAGATTGGTGAAGCGGTTTATAAGAACGGGGTTGTTTAGTGGTGAGCCTGAAAAGGATTTTTATGGAAACACTAGTGAGCCACTTAAAAAGGTTGGTAAAATGATTGTGCCAACAAAAGAAGAAATAAAAGAGAATAACAGGGCGCGTAGTGCAAAACTAAGAATAGCAACATTAAAGTAATGTCTAAAGTAAGAAAGAATATATACGATCTTTTGAGAGGGAGTTTTCTTACCGATGAAAGTTCATTTAAAAACTGGCGGATTTTAATTTTTGTGGTGGTGTTGTTATTAATCATGATTTATAGTTCGCACAGTGCAGATGCTAAGGTGGTGCAAATAGCAGCGCTTAATAAGAAGAAAAGAGAGTTGCGGGCTGAAGATGTGGACACGAGTACTGAACTCATGCGAATGAAATTAGAAAGCAGTATTCGAGATAAAGTAAAAAATAAAGGGTTGTACCCTGCAAAAAAACCACCCCAAAAAATAAAAGTAACATATAATAAAGAGTAATATAAAATGGTAGTAAAAAAAGGCATATTAAACAAGCTCTACGTGGTTGTTGTTTTAATGACGCTTTTCTTTGTAGTTATCATTTTTAGACTTTTTAAACTTCAGTATGCAGAAGGAGACAGGTATAGAAAGCTTTCCGAAGAAAAAACAGTTAAAAACGATACTATTTTTGCAAATAGGGGTAATGTGTATGCTGCAGATGGGAATTTGTTGGCAACATCAATGTCAAAATTTACCATCCGTATGGATGTGGTAGCGGTAGATTCAGAAGTTTTTGAAAAGAATATTCGTGGACTTTCAGAAGCACTTTCTGGATTGTTAGGAAAACCAGCGGGGTACTATCAAAAGAAATTGCGGGATGCTAAAAAACGTAAAAACCGTTATTTGTTAATTGCGCGTAATGTGGGGTATAATGATTATGTGAAAATGAAGGGCTTTCCTATTTTTAATAGAGGGGTGTATAGAGGTGGTTTTATAGCGGAACAAAAAACAGTGCGAGTGCATCCTATAGGGAAAATAGCAGAACGTACTATTGGATATGATGATTATAGAGGGGGAGCAGGAATTGAAGGAGCTTTTGCAGATTATATGGATGGAGAAAATGGGTGGCGTTTAAAGCAAAAAATAGCGAAAGGACAATGGAAGCCCATTAATGATGTAAATGAAAAAGAGCCGATAGATGGTAGTGATATAATTACTACAATAGATGTAAATATTCAGGATATTACACACCATGCCCTGTTGAGACAGATGGAATATTTTGAAGCAGATCATGGTTGTGCTGTAGTGATGGAGGTGGAAACAGGAGAAATTAAAGCGATTTCTAATTTAGGAAGAACCTCTAAGGGAAGGTATTACGAAAAAAGAAATTATGCGGTTTGGGAAAGTCACGAGCCAGGGTCTACTTTTAAGTTGGCCAGCTTAATGGTGGCTTTAGAAGATAAGGTTGCAGATACTTCAACTGTGGTAGATTGTGAAAAAGGAAGAATTTACATAAATAACCGTAAAGTAGAAGATAGTAAAAGAGGAGGGTACGGTAAAATTTCTTTGGGAAGAGTGTTTGAAGTTTCTTCAAACGTTGGAATAGTAAAGACCATACAAAAACATTACGATAAGAATCCTAAAAAATTCACAGATAGAATCAAATCTTTTGGATTAGATCAATTAACAGGGGTAAAGATAAAAGGAGAAGGAAAGCCATACATACCACAACCGTCTGAGAAAAGTTGGAGTCCAATTTCATTAGAATGGATGGCTTGGGGGTATGGAGTTTCTCTTACGCCATTGCAAACATTGGCATTTTATAATGCAGTAGCAAATAATGGAAAGTTGGTAAAACCCTACTTTGTTAAAGAGTTGAGAGTTGGAGGAAAGGTGGAGCAAAGTTTTGGAACAGAGGTGGTGAAAGAAAAAATAGCATCACAAGAAACTTTAAATAAGGTTCGAAAAGTGATGGAGAATACTATCAAATACGGAACAGGTAAAGGGATTTATTCACCAAACTTTTCTATGGCAGGAAAAACAGGGACGGCAAAAAAATACATTCCAAGAACTAAGAATGCTAAAGGAGAGTATGAAGGAGGGTATTACTCAAACCAAAAATATGTAGCTTCTTTTGCAGGATTTTTTCCTGCTGATGAACCTAAGTATTCTTGTATTGTGGTGGTTCATAGCCCTAATAAAGAAAAAGGATATTACGGAGCTACGGTTGCAGCACCCATATTTAAAGAAATAGCTCAAAAAATATATACTTCAACAGCAATTAATAATCAATTTGTTTCTGATGAAATTTCAGAGGAAGCTCTAGATAATGAATATCAAGAGTACTATCAAAAATTAAGGAAGTATAAAACGATTATGCCCAAAGTGATTGGTATGAGTGGAATGGATGCAGTTGCGTTGTTAGAGAATATGGGATTGAAAGTTAAATTTTCAGGAGTAGGAAAAGTAACAGAACAATCTGTAGAAAGAGGAGAGAAAGTCTCAAAAAGTACAACGATATATTTAAAATTATCATAGTTGAAGAAATTAAAAGACATATTATATAAGGTAGCTGTAAAAGAAGTTTACGGAAATACAGATATTGATATAAACAGTATTCAGTTTGATAGTAGACAGGTGCAGAAAGGTGATGTTTTTGTTGCTCAAAAAGGAGTGACAGTAGATGGGCATCAGTTTATAGCGAAAGCTATATCATTAGGTGCAAAGACCGTTATTTGTGAGTCTTTACCAGAAGGTAAAAATGAAGAGGTTACCTATATTAAAGTAGAAGATTCTAATGCTGCATTAGCAATAATAGCAGCAAATTATTATAACAACCCATCAAAAAGCTTGCAGTTAGTAGGAGTAACAGGAACAAATGGTAAGACTACAATTGCAAGCTTATTGTATCAACTGTTTAAAAAAGCAGGATATAAAGTAGGGTTGTTGTCAACTGTGCGAATAATGGTTGATGAAGAAGAATATAATGCAACACATACAACGCCAAACTCAGTAGCGATAAATAGCTATTTATCAAAAATGGTAGAGGCTGGAGTTGATTATTGTTTTATGGAGGTGAGCTCTCATGGAATTCATCAAAAACGTACGGAAGGATTGGAGTTTGCAGGAGGAGTGTTTACAAACTTATCGCATGATCATTTAGATTATCATGAAACATTTGCAGAGTATCGTGATGTTAAAAAATCGTTTTTTGATGCACTGCCAAAGTCAGCATTTGCTTTAGTAAATATTGATGATAAGAACGGACAAATAATGTTGCAAAACACCAAGGCGAATAAACAAACCTATGCGCTTAAAACAATTGGAGACTTTAAGGCAAAAGTGTTAGAAAAACGCCTTTCGGGAACCTTATTGATAATCAATGGAGTGGAGGTTTGGACGAAGTTAATAGGGGAGTTTAATGCGTATAATTTGTTGGCTATTTATGGAGTAGCAGAGTTGTTAGGACTTGAAAAAATAGAAATTTTACGTATCGTAAGTGAGTTAGAAAGTGTGAGTGGAAGATTTCAATACACAGTTTCTGACGAGGGAGTTACTGCAATCGTAGATTACGCACATACACCAGATGCACTAAAAAATGTATTACAAACTATTAATGACATCCGAACAGGAAATGAAACAGTGATTACAGTTGTAGGTTGCGGTGGAGATAGAGATACAACAAAGCGTCCAAAAATGGCATTCATTGCTTCTCAGTTGAGTAACCAAGTTATTTTTACTTCCGATAATCCTAGAACAGAAGATCCGCAATCGATAATTGATGAAATGGAAACAGGAGTTGCGGCAGAAAATTATAAAAAAACACTATCAATAGTAGATAGAAGACAGGCCATAAAAACAGCCTGTAAGTTAGCAGTTTCAGGAGATATTGTACTCATTGCAGGAAAAGGACATGAAAGCTACCAGGAAATAAATGGTGTTAGGCATCATTTTGATGATTTAGAAGAAGTAACCAACTATTTTAATCAACTAAAAAAAGACTAACGAATGCTGTATTATTTATTTCAATATTTAGAAAGTGAATTTAGCTTAACAGGTGCAAGTGTGTTTCAATTCATTACATTTCGATCTGCAATGGCGTTCATACTGTCTCTGTTGATTTCAACCATTTTTGGTAAAAAAATCATCAATTACTTAAGAAGACAACAAGTAGGAGAAACCGTAAGAGATTTAGGTTTAGATGGACAGGTTCAAAAAGCAGGAACCCCTACAATGGGAGGGGTAATTATAATCCTCGCAACACTAATTCCAGTGTTGCTCTTAGCGAAGCTAGAAAATATATACATTATCATTTTATTAATAACCACTGTTTGGATGGGATTTATTGGTTTTACCGATGATTACATTAAAGTATTTAAAAAAGATAAAGCGGGGTTAAAAGGAAAATTCAAAGTTTTAGGGCAAGTAGGATTAGGGATAATCGTAGGTTCTATGCTGTATTTTCATCAAGATGTAACTATTAAAGAACAGTTGCCAGTCTCAGAGCAAGTTGTACAGGCAGATGGTAAAAAGAAGGTGTTTGGAGATGCACATAAATCGACAAAAACAACAGTTCCTTTTTTAAAAAATAACGAGTTAGATTATGCAAAAGCATTAAGCTTCTTGGGAGATGGTTATGAAAAATACGGATGGATAGTTTTCATTTTTGTTACCGTTTTTATCGTTACTGGAGTTTCTAATGGTGCGAATTTAACAGATGGTATTGATGGGTTAGCAGCAGGATCATCAGCAATTATGGTGATAACGCTGGCAATTTTTGCGTGGGTATCTGGTAACATCATTTTTGCGGATTATTTAGATGTAATGTACATCCCAAAATCTGGAGAAATGACCGTATTCATCTTAGCGTTTGCAGGAGCATTGATAGGGTTTTTGTGGTACAATACCTATCCGGCTCAAGTGTTTATGGGAGATACAGGAAGTTTAACTATTGGTGGAATTATAGCGGTAATAGCAATTACTATAAGAAAAGAATTGTTGCTGCCAGTTTTAGCAGGAATATTTGTGATTGAGAATTTGTCGGTAATACTACAAGTTTCTTGGTTTAAGTATACAAAGAAGAAGTTTGGAGAGGGACGGCGAATTTTTAAAATGTCTCCGCTACATCATCATTATCAAAAATTAAATTATCACGAAAGTAAAATTGTAGTACGCTTTTGGATTGTAGGAATTTTATTAGCGGTATTTACCATAGTAACATTGAAGTTAAGATAAAAGCCCACCCTAACCCTCCCAAAGGGAGGGAGTGAAAAATAAAGATAAAGAGATTAAAAGAGAACAGAAAGTGAGTAAGCAAGAAAAAAGAGGTGATGAGGATGTTTTCCCTTTGGGGACTAAGGGGCTTTTGGTTGTGCTTGGTGGAGGAGAAAGTGGTGTAGGAACAGCGCTTTTAGGAAAACAAAAGGGATATGAAGTTTTTGTTTCAGATAAAGGAAATATAGCAGAACGGTATAAAAAAGTTCTTTTACATAATTCAATCAATTTTGAAGAAAATCAGCATACAGAAGATAAAATTTTAAATGCTGACGTGGTGATGAAAAGCCCTGGAATTCCAGAGAAAGTAGCATTGGTTCAAAAGCTGATTTCTCAAGGGGTAAAAGTGATTTCAGAAATTGAATTCGCTGCTCAGTATACAGAGGCAACCATTGTGGGAGTTACAGGCTCAAATGGTAAGACAACCACGACCATGCTAATACATTATGTGTTAAAAAAAGCAGGTTTAAATGTAGGAGTTGGAGGAAATATAGGTGATAGTTTTGCCAAACAAGTGGTTGATGATAAGTATGACGAATATGTGTTGGAATTAAGTAGTTTTCAGCTAGATGGAATTGAAAAATTTAGACCTCATATTGCAATAATTACCAATATAACACCAGATCATTTAGATCGATATGAATACGAATTTGATAAGTATATAAACTCAAAATTCAGAATTACAAAAAATCAAACAAAAGATGATTTTTTAATATATGATGCCGATGATGAAGCAATTCAAAATTGGTTAAAAAATAATAAAACAGAAGCAACGCTAGTACCATTTTCAATGGAAAAAGAATTAGAGTACGGAGCTTTTTTAAGACAAGACACGATACTAATGAAATTTAATACAGAAGAAAAATTAATGAAAGTTTCTGAACTAACATTACAAGGAAAGCACAATACTAAAAATGCAATGGCTACATCAATGGCTGCGAGGTTGTTGAAAGTAAGAAAAGAAACAATTGCAGAAAGTTTGTCTGATTTTGAAGGGGTAGAACATCGGTTAGAAAAAGTGCAAAAAATAAACGGAATTGAATTTATTAACGATAGCAAAGCTACCAATGTCAATGCAGCTTTTTATGCATTAGAATGTATGGACAATCCAACAGTTTGGATTGTAGGTGGAGTTGATAAAGGAAATGATTATACCGATTTATTGCCTTTGGTAAGAGAAAAGGTAAAAGCCATAGTTTGTTTAGGTTTAGATAATCAAAAGATCATAGATACTTTTGCAAATGTAGTAGACGTGATGGTAGAAACAGCAGGAGTTGAAGAGGCTGTTAAAGTAGCGTATAAAATAGCACAAAAAGGAGATACAGTATTATTATCACCAGCATGTGCAAGCTTCGATTTGTTTGAGAACTATGAAGATAGAGGAGAAAAATTTAAAGAAGCCGTAAGAAATATATAAAGCACACTAAAGATTGATGAAAAACATCTTTCGACATATAAAAGGAGATCGCGCTATTTGGGCTATCGTTGCAGTATTGGCAATATTTTCGTTTATGCCAATATATAGTGCGAGTACCAATTTAGTGTATGTAGTTGGTAACGGGTCTACTTTAGGCCATTTGGTAAAACACATTGTGTTATTAATTACAGGATTTGCAGTTATTTATGGAGTACATAAAATTCCGTATAGGTATTTTAGTGGAGGTTCTGTTTTAATGTTGCCTGTTGTTGTTTTGTTGTTGGTTTTTACTTTAGCACAAGGAACCACTATAGGAGGAGCCAATGCGAGTAGATGGATTCGTATTCCATTTGTAGGTATTGGATTTCAAACCTCTACATTGGCAGGTTTGGTGTTAATGGTATATGTTGCGCGTTACTTGGCAAAAAATAAAGAAAAAGTAATTTCTTTTAAGGAAAGCTTATTGCAGTTATGGCTACCAGTTGGTTTAGTATTGGTATTAATACTTCCAGCAAACTTCTCAACCACAGCCATGGTGTTCTTTATGATTTTAATGGTGTCGTTCATTGGAGGGTATCCATTAAAATATATAGGATACATATTAGGAATAGGACTTTTTGCTTTTCTATTTTTCATCTTAGTAGCTAAGGCATTTCCAGATGCAATGCCCAACCGTGTAAACACCTGGAAAAGTAGAATTGAAAGTTTTTCTCAGCCAGACGGTGAAGAAGATTATCAGGTAGAAAAAGCTAAAATTGCAATAGCAACAGGAGGAGTAATTGGAAAAGGACCAGGGAAAAGTGTGCAGAAAAACTTTTTACCACAATCTTCATCCGATTTTATCTATGCGATTATTGTTGAAGAATACGGTTTTGCAGGAGCAATAGTGGTCATATTTATTTATTTCTTATTGCTTTTTAGAATTTTAATAACCGCCAAAAAAGCGACTACCATATTTGCAACTTTATTAGTTGTGGGGGTGGGAATTCCCATTGTTTTTCAAGCGATGATTAACATGGCAGTAGCAGTGAATATTTTACCAGTAACAGGACAAACACTCCCGCTAATTAGTAGTGGAGGTACCTCTATTTGGATGACCTGTTTCGCATTAGGAATGATTTTAAGTGTAAGCGCTTCTAAAAACGAAACTGAAGAAACAATTTTAGATGATAACCCTTTAGATATTTTACATGAAACACTTGACTAAGAATATAGATTTATGGGGTGAGGTTATTATGAGTGTTACATACAACCATAATATTAAAATAAAAGAAATTGTATGAAACAATCGATTAATATCATAATAAGCGGTGGAGGTACAGGAGGTCATATTTATCCTGCAATAGCAATTGCTAACGAAATAAAAGTTCGTTACCCAGAGGCTAATATTTTGTTTGTTGGTGCAAAAGATAAGATGGAAATGGAAAAAGTTCCACAAGCAGGATATGAAATTAAAGGACTGTGGATTTCAGGGATTCAAAGAGAGTTGACCTTGAAAAATTTAATGTTTCCTGTTAAACTAATAAGCAGCTTATGGAAAGCCTATCGAATTATACGAAAATTTAAACCTGATGTTGCTGTTGGAACAGGAGGCTTTGCTAGTGGGCCAACATTGTTAGTTGCTAATAGAAAGGGGATACCAACCTTAATTCAAGAACAAAATTCGTACCCAGGAATAACGAATAGATTGTTAGGAAAAAAAACACAAAAAATATGTGTTGCGCACGATAATTTAGAACGCTTTTTCCCTGAAGATAAAATTATAAAAACAGGAAATCCAGTTCGTCAAGATTTGCTATTTATTCATACGAAAATAGAAGAAGGAAAGGAGTTTTTTGAATTAGACACCTCAAAAAAAACAATTTTAATATTAGGAGGAAGCCTCGGTGCCCGTAAGATAAATCAGTTAGTTGAAGCAAATTTAGAGTTCTTTAAAAAACAAGAAGTTCAATTAATATGGCAATGTGGTAAATTGTATTATGAGGAGTATAAAAAGTATGATGAGCTAGAAAATGTTCAGGTACATCAGTTTCTGAATAGAATGGATTTGGCCTACGCTGCCGCAGATTTTATCGTGTCGAGAGCAGGAGCAAGTTCGGTATCGGAATTATGCATTGTAGGAAAACCCACTATTTTTATTCCATCACCAAATGTGGCAGAAGATCATCAAACAAAAAATGCAAAATCTATTGCCGACAAACATGGAGCTTTAGTCGTTAAAGAGAGTGAATTAGATACTTTTCCTGTCGTATTAGAAACATTGCTAAAAGACAAAGGGAAGCAAGAAAGTTTAAGTGAAAATATTAATGAACTGGCATTGCCAAATGCAACCAGTCATATCGTTAACGAAATAGAAAAATTAATTAGTTAGTGAATTTAAAAACGATACATAACGTTTATTTTATAGGTATTGGCGGAATAGGAATGAGTGCTGTAGCTCGCTACTTTTCTGTTAATGGGAAGCTGGTTGCAGGCTACGATAAAACACCAACACCTGTTACTAAGAGTTTAGAAGAAATAGGAATTGAAATCCATTTTGAAGATGCTGTCAAGAACATTCCAATTTCTTTTTTAGATAAAGAAAAAACATTGGTAGTGTTTACCCCGGCAGTTCCTAAAAATCACTCACAATTAAATTATTTTGAAGAGAACGGATATACCGTTTTGAAAAGAGCAGAAGTGCTAGGAGAAATTACCAAAAACACTTTTTGTTTGGCGGTAGCAGGAACGCATGGAAAAACAACAACCTCTTCAATTTTAGGGCACATTATGCAACCTGAAAAAGCTACGTCGTTTTTAGGAGGCATTGCAGAAAACTACAATTCAAATTTAATTTTAGGAGGTGATGAAGTTTCAGTTGTTGAGGCTGATGAGTTTGATCGTTCGTTTTTAAAATTATCACCTAATATAGCCTGTGTAACTTCTATGGATGCAGATCATTTAGATATCTATGGAGAAAATGAATTGTTACAGCAATCATTTAGAGATTTTGCAGGTAAAGTTTCTGATACCTTGATTGTAGCAAAAGGATTGCCATTAGAAGGGTTAACATATGCCGTTGATGAGGAAGCAGACTACAAAGCCTATAATGTAAAAATAGAAGAAGGTAAATATGTTTTTGATGTAAAAACACCAACATCAGAAATTAAAAATATAGCATTTCATTTACCAGGAAACCATAATATGATGAATGCTTTAGCAGCATTAGCTATTGCAGATGTTTATGGAGTGTCATTAGAAAAAATTAAAAAACAGCTAGGAACTTTTAAAGGGGTACAGCGTAGATTTTCTTATAAAATAAAAACAGAAGATGTAGTATTGATTGACGATTATGCGCATCATCCAACTGAGATAAAAGCGGTAGTGCAATCTGTTAGAGAAATGTATCCAAAAGAACAAGTGTTGGCTGTGTTTCAACCACACTTGTTTAGTAGAACTAGAGACTTTGTAGACGATTTTGCTGAAGCATTATCATTGTTCGACGAAGTACTATTATTAGATATTTATCCAGCTAGAGAATTGCCAATAAAAGGAGTTACTTCTAATTGGTTATTAGAAAAAATAACCATTGATACTAAAAAGGTAGTGTCTAAGGAAAAATTAAGTGACGAAATTGTAAAATCAGCATCAAAAATAGTGGCAATGTTAGGAGCAGGAGATATTGGTTTGTTAGTGGATGAAGTAAAAAATAAACTAGAAGAAAAGCATAAAAAATAGAATGAAAAAATTAGCAACATATCTGTCTTTTTTCTTGCTGTTGATGTTTTTGGTGTTTTTATATGGTTTTACAACCAGTAGAAATGGAGCAAAAAAGGTACAAAATACCGTGGTGGAGTTTGCTGCTGGTGACAATAACTTTTTGACACACAGTATGGTTGATAAATTGTTAATACAAAATAATGAATTTGTTAAAAACCAACCAAAAAGATTGGTAGATTTACACTTTCTAGAGGCTAATGTTTCGGCGAATCCGTATGTTGAAAAAACAGCTGTGTTTTTAACTGTAGATGGGGTGTTAAAAACTACCATAAAACAACGAACACCGATAGCTCGAATTGTTGATAAAGATAACTCTTTTTATGTTGATAAGTATGGGGTGAAAATTCCGTTATCAACAAATTTTTCGGCAAGAGTACCATTAGTTTTAGGAGTAAGGGAGCCAGAAGAAATCAACGAATTAACAACGTTAATAAAGACCATAAATAGCAACAGTTTTTTCGCTAAAGAAATTATTGCTATTCAAAGAGACGCCCAAAACGAATACATATTTACAGTTCGTAGTGGTGATTATAAGATAATTTTTGGAGAGTTAACAGATGCATCAATGAAGTTTAAAAAGCTAACAGCTTTTTACAACAAAGCATTTACAGACAAAACCATTAATAACTATAAAGCGATAAATGTAAAATACCACAACCAAGTTGTGTGCACAAAACAAAATCAAGATGGAAAACAATAAAATTGCAGTTGGTTTAGATATTGGTACAACCAAGATTGTTGCCATGATTGGTCGTAAAAACGAATACGGTAAGCTTGAAGTTTTAGGTATTGGTAAAGCGAAAAGTTTAGGTGTAAAACGTGGGGTAGTTAATAACATTACGCAAACCATACAATCTATTCAGCAAGCAGCTGAAGAAGCAGAAAGTATTTCAGGATATAAGATAGAAAATGTTGTAGTAGGTATTGCTGGTCAGCACATACGCAGCTTACATCATAGCGACTATATAACAAGAGAAAAGTCTGAAGAAGTAATAGATGCAACGGATATTGAAAACTTAGTAAGCCAGGTACATAAACTGGTTATGTTGCCTGGAGAAGAAATTATTCATGTATTACCACAAGAGTTTAAAGTAGATAGTCAACCAGATATAAAAGAGCCCATCGGAATGTATGGTGGAAGGTTAGAAGCTAACTTTCACGTAGTCGTAGGTCAAGTATCTTCTATTCGAAACGTAGGCAGGTGTATTAAAAGTGCAGGATTGAATCTTTCTGATATTACCCTTGAACCGTTGGCTTCAGCATCAGCAGTATTAAGTCAAGAAGAAAAAGAAGCAGGTGTAGCATTGATTGATATAGGTGGAGGTACCACAGATTTAGCGATATTCAAAGACGGAATTATTCGTCATACAGCAGTCATTCCTTTTGGAGGAAATGTAATTACTGAAGATATTAAAGAAGGTTGTTCCATAATAGAAAAACAAGCAGAATTATTAAAAATTAAGTTCGGTTCAGCATGGCCTGGAGAAAATAAAGAAACAGAAATTGTTTCTATTCCAGGATTAAGAGGAAGAGAGCCTAAAGAAATTACGCTTAAAAATTTATCAAAAATAATCCATGCGAGAGTTCAAGAAATTATTGAACATGTGTACCTAGAAATTAAGAACTATGGGCACGAAACTCAAAAAGGAAAACTAATTGCAGGTATTGTATTAACTGGGGGTGGAGCTCAATTAAAACATTTACGCCAGTTAGTAGAATATATTACTGGAATGGACGTTCGTATTGGGTATCCAAATGAACACCTAGCAGGAGACTCTGATGAGGTATTGTCGAGCCCTGCATTTGCAACTGCTGTAGGGTTGTTGATGGAAGGTTTACAAAAAGAAGTAGAAGAAAAAGTAATTGTTGAAGAAGCGCCAGAGGCGTTAGTAGAAGAAATAATTGAGGAAGAAAAAGAAATAATAGAAGAAATCCAAGAAGAGAAGGAACACAAAGCGAAAAAATCTAAATCGTTTTTTGATAAGTTTACCGAACGATTCAAAGAATTTTTAGATAACGCAGAGTAATTAGTATATATAAGAATACTCCTGATTAATCCCCTAAAAAGGAGTGTAAAATTGAATAAGAATTAATAAAAAAGAAAAGTTATTATGAGCGCAGAATTTGATAACATTTCATTCGACATGCCAAAAACACAATCGAATGCCATTAAAGTAATTGGTGTTGGTGGGGGAGGGAGCAACGCAGTAAACCACATGTATAGTAAACAAATTCACGGAGTAGATTTCGTAATTTGTAATACAGATGCACAAGCATTAGAAAACAGTCCGATACCTAATAAAGTTCAATTAGGGGCACACTTAACCTCTGGGTTAGGAGCAGGTGCAAATCCAGAAATTGGAGCACAAGCAGCAGCTGAAAGTATACAGGAAATTCAACAAATGTTGAGTACACATACTAAAATGGTGTTTATCACCGCAGGTATGGGAGGAGGTACCGGTACAGGAGCAGCTCCAATCATAGCTAAAATTGCTAAAGACATGGATATTTTAACGGTAGGAATCGTTACTATGCCATTTCAATTTGAAGGAAGAATGCGCTCAAAACAAGCTCAAAAAGGAATTGATGAGTTACGTAATAATGTAGATTCATTAATTGTTATCAATAATAATAAACTGCGCGAAGTTTATGGTAACTTAGGGTTTAAAGCAGGATTCTCTAAAGCTGATGAAGTATTAGCAACCGCAGCAAAAGGGATTGCAGAGGTAATTACACATCACTACAAGCAAAATATCGATTTACACGATGCAAAAACGGTATTGTCAAATAGTGGTACAGCAATTATGGGGTCTGCGAAAGAAACAGGAGCTAACAGAGCTAAAAATGCCATTGTAAAAGCATTAGATTCACCTTTGTTAAACGATAATAAAATTACAGGAGCTAAAAACGTATTGTTATTAATCGTTTCTGGAGGTAATGAAGTTACCCTAGATGAAATAGGTGAAATTAATGACTATATTCAGGATGAAGCAGGATACGATGCCAATATTATTATGGGTATTGGAGAAGACGAATCATTAGAAGATGGAATAGCAGTAACCGTTGTGGCTACTGGTTTTGCAGCAGATCAACAAGGAAATATTACCAATACAGAAGTAAAGAAAATAGTTCATACCCTAGAAGATGAACAAAAGGCAACTTATAACTTTGGAGATCAACAAGTACAAACTTCTACAGCAATTGACGAGCCTATACAAAATACACCATCAAATAAAGTGATTCATGTTTTAGAGGAAGAAAAGCCTGAACCTAAATCAGAGATTATTCCTACCACAGAAGCACTAAAAAATATAGAGGTAGTATATGATGAAATTGCAATAGAAACCGTTTCTGAAGACGATTTTATCATCACCAATATTGCGGAACCTAAAGTAGAAGAAAGAGAAGAAGTAAAAGAACAACCAACTCAACAAGATTTGTTGTTTGATTTGCCCTTAAATTCTTACGAAGAAATAACACCAGCTTCTCATTTAGTTGAAACAACTAACGAGATAAAAAATATTGAAGTAAAAGCCGAAGAAGTAAAGTATCATAAAGTTGAAAAACGTTATGTATTAGACGATTTTAGCGCACAACCAACCATTGGTAAAAGTTCTACTCCTACTATTAAAGAAGAGGTGGAAGAAGAGTTGCAATTTGAGGTAAAATCTAAAATGCAAGAAGAAATTAATAACATAAACACTTCAAGCGAAGAAGTTTCTCCGTTAGACTTAACAATTTCTGAATTGCAAAAAAGAGCACAAGAAAGACGTGAAAAAATGAAAGGTTTTAACTACAAGTTTAACGACCAGGTTAGTAAAAACATAGACGAAATTGAGCGTCAACCAGCGTATAAAAGATTAGGAGTTGATATTGATGCAGGTTCTGATATTAGTAAGTCAGATACAGCATTGAATACAGATAACAACGACTTATTACGCGCTAACAACTCGTTTTTACACGATAATGTAGATTAATAAAAGAATAAGACTTATTTTTAAAATCCCGATAACTCGGGATTTTTTTAATACTTTAAAAATATAAAATTATGAGTTTGCAAAAACAGGTAATGGATAAAATGAAAGAAGCTATGAAGGCTAAAGATACCATAGCTTTAACAGCTTTAAGAGCTTTGAAATCAGCTTTTATGCTAGCAAATACCGAAGCGGGAGCAGGGGAACTTACCGAAGCAGAAGAATTAAAAATTATTCAAAAGCAGGTAAAACAACGTAAAGATAGTGCTACTGTGTTTACAGAGCAAGGGCGTAACGACTTAGCAGAACCAGAATTGGCAGAAGCAGCTGTTTTAGAACAATTTTTACCAGAGGCCTTAAGTGAGGAAGAAATTGGGAATATTGTAGAGAAAATCATTGCAGATGTTGGAGCAGACGGGATGAAGGATATGGGAAAAGTAATGGGAATTGTATCAAAGCAATTAGCAGGACAAGCAGACGGGAAAACAATTTCAGCAATTGTAAAAGCTAAACTAGCTTAATAAAATTCATAGACTCAGTAGTTCAACTGGATAGAACATCAGATTTCGGCTCTGAGGGTTGGGGGTTCGAGTCCTCTCTGGGTCGCATTAGTATTTTAAATCCACTGATTTTCAGTGGATTTTTTTTAAAAATATTTAATACAAGGTTGACTTCATATTTTTCTAACTTAGGCTCAAGGTCTTTATACTTTTCTCTAAAGCAATTATAACGATTGTAAAAATCAATATTTATGTATAATAAATACTCTTTTTCTGTCATCTCTTTATTCTGACTTAAAAATTAAAATTACATCATTATCTTTTGCATATTTAATAGAATCATTAATATTAGATAAAGATAAATTACTATTTGGTACTTCTAGATAATATTTACCTTCAAGTTCCTTTCCATATTTTGGTGCTGTAATTTTTGTTTCTCTTGGATACTTCTTTTTTATTTCCGCTATGTATTTTTGGAATGTTGAAAATTTATATCCCTTAAATTTGTAGCTTTTCTAGATACGATTTTTAAGCCTTCTTCATAAGAATCTAATCTAAATTTAACTTTTTTACCACTTATAGTTTGCTCTACGGTAACTTCATTAAATCTATACCATTCTTCTCTAACTCCTTTAATGGAAATGTCTGCTGCATCATTTATGGTGGTATCTACATACTTTCCTGTTCTTAAAGCTTCATCAATTAATTCTTTAGTACCTGGTGCATACCTATCAAAATGTGCTAAGGTTTCTTCGGTAAGTTCCCTTACAATACGTGTATAGGTTTTTGAACCATTTTTTATAACGATCCTCCAAACATTAGGTTCTTTAGTGACTTTAATAATAGGTCTTAATACTTTAATCCCAGCACCCACAATTTTACCACCGGGTACTACGGTAAGGAGAATACCTCCTGCTGCTTTCCAACGCGCTGCATCCTCACCATCAAAATCTTTTCCATCAATAAGAATTTTAATATCTTCAACGGGTAATTAAATTGTGGATTTATACAATATTTGTACGGTTTTAGTACGAAACAATATGAAAAAACAGGTGTTTTTGAGTAAAAAAGCTGTAAAATTAGATTATTATATAGGGAGGTAACTTGTAGGTGTTTTAAATATTTTTCTAAGTAAATAAGTTTACTTATAAGTAACAAATAGAAGAATTTTTACACTCTTTTTACTCGTAATTTTTCCACTTCTTCTATAGTAAGACCTGTGTTTTTAGCGATTAACTCATTATCAAGACCACTTCTTTTAAAAGCTTTGGCGATTTCTATTTTCTCATTACGTTTAGCTATTTCAGTAGCTTCTTTTTTTAGACGCTGCTCCAACACGTATTTGGGTACATATTTAGTACTTTTTTTAAGTTCAGCTAGTAACCCAATATCTCCAAAACTAAGATAGCTCTTGTCAGATATTATAAGATGGTCTACTACTTCAGTATCCACAATAATGCCTACTTGTATTAAACGGTCAGAAATATCTTTGTCTGCCTCAGAAGGTTTTAATTCACCACTTGGATGGTTATGGCATAATATGATTTTAACAGCTCTTTTTTGCAACGCAAAACTAAACACCTCCATAGGTTCTACCAAGGTAGCATTTACAGTGCCTAAACTTATGAGTTCAATAAAAAGAATACGGTTGTTATTAGCTAAGCCAATAACCCAAAAATGCTCACGGTTTTGGTCTATCTTACTTTCACGGAGCAATACTTTTTGCATAATTCCGTAAATATCATCGGAATTTAGAATCTTTATCTTCTCTTGTTCTGTCAATTTTATATCCATAGAAACAAATGTAAGATTTTATCTCTTAATGTTTGCCAATTCTAGTTATGGTAACAAAAAAAGCGACAAAGTAATACCTTGCCGCTTTAAATGTTTTCACAACGGAATAATCCTTATTGTGAATTGATTTCAAAATTGTAGAGCTAATATACATTTTTTTTAATTAGTAGATTACGGCTTTCCTTTTTTTAAAGAATAAAAAAAACTTACTTTTATTGTCCAAGGCAACTTATTTTAAAATTGCTGCTATTCCTCTTAAAAAAGCAAAAAAGGAAGCTCGAAAGCTTCCCTTTTGAAATCAATTCACAATTAATCATACAAACAAGATTAAATTATGATAAACTAATAATTCAGTTTCCTGACTTAAATAACTGGCTTGGACCCCAGTATTAAAAAATAAATATTCAATTCAAAGAATAAAGGTTGGAATTTTATTCTTTATTAAAAATTAAAATATTCAATTCAATTAGTTTCTGATAGCAAATATATTATAAAATAATTATATTTGTATGATTAGAATCAATTTTTTTTAAACATATAAAAATGATGACTAAAAAAATTTTAGGTCTAGATTTAGGTATCACCTCAATCGGTTGGGCATTGGTAGAAGAAGCTGAAAATAACTCGGAAGAATCAAAAATTATAAAGTTAGGAGTTAGAGTAACCCCTTTGACTGTTGATGAAAAAACCGATTTTGAAAAAGGGCGCCCTTCAGGTACTAATACTGAAAGGACCTTAAAACGTGGAGCAAGAAGAAACTTACAACGATATAAGCTAAGAAGAGAAGCTTTAATTAATGAGTTAATCAATCATAATATTATCTCAAAAGAAACTCTATTAACAGAAATAGGAAAAAATACAACGCATCAAACTTTATATCTAAGGGCTAAGGCAGCAAAAGAAAGGGTTGAACTGGAAGACTTTGCAAGAATATTATTAAGTATCAATAAAAAAAGAGGTTACAAAAGTAGTAGAAAAGCAAGGAATGAAGAAGATGGGGGAGCTATTGATGGAATGTCAATAGCAAAAGAGCTTTACGAAAATAACTTAACACCAGGGGAATATGTGCTAAACTTATTAAAACAAAATAAAAAATACATTCCTGATTTTTATAAATCTGACTTACATAATGAGTTCAATAAAATATGGAAAAATCAACAAAAGTATTATTCAGAAATTCTTAGCGAACCCTTATATAAAGAACTGCAAGGAAAAAATAAAAGACAAACATGGGCAATTTGTAAAACTCCTTTTAACTTAGTTGGAATCACACAAAAAGGAACAGCTAATGAAAAAAGGTTAGAACGTTATCAGTGGCGCACAAAGGGATTGACTGAAAAATTAGAACTTGAACATTTAGCTATTGTCCTTCAAGAAATTAATAATGACTTGAACAAATCGAGCGATTATTTAGGCGCAATTTCTGACAGAAGTAAAGAGTTACATTTTAAAAATATAATCGTAGGAGAGTATCTGTACCAACAAATTCAAGAAAACCCACATATCTCACTAAAAAATCAAGTTTTTTACAGGCAAGATTATATGGATGAATTTGAAAAAATATGGTCTGTACAAACACAATTCCATAAAGAACTAACGCTGCCCTTAAAAGAAAAAATTCGAGATATTATTATTTTTTATCAACGAAAATTAAAATCGCAAAAAGGACAATTAGACTTTTGTCAGTTTGAAAGTTGGGAGCAAGAGTATGTGAACGATACAACCAATAAAATAATGAAGAGACGCATTGGTCGTCGTGTTGTATCTAAATCATCTCCGTTATTCCAAGAGGTTAAAATTTGGCAGGTACTAAACAACCTTACTTTTTCTAATAAAAATACAGGCGACCATATTGCCATTAACGATTTAGACAGAAACATAATTGATGAAATTTTTCAGGAATTAAACCTTAGAGGTGAACATAAAGCAACCAGTGTGCTTAAGATTCTTAAAAAGCATATAGCGCTAGGAAAGCAAAGTGATTGGAAAGCTAACCACGAAAAAATTGAAGGAAATACTACTAATAAAGTACTATATGATGTTTATCAAAAAATTGCGGAGTTAGAAGGGTATGGTTTTGATTGGGAAAAGAAAACAGCCACAGCTATTAAAGAAGAGTTAAAAGCTGTTTTTTCTGAAATAGGAATAAATCAAGATATTTTAGAGTTTAACGGAATACTACAGGGTAAAAAATTTGAAAATCAGGCAAGTTATCAGTTATGGCATTTGCTTTATGCAACTGAAGAAGATTTTAACAAGGTTAGTAAAGAAGACCAAATGATTTATGGGAATAATGCTGTAAGTTTAAAGAAAAAGTTAGTTTCAAAATTTGGTTTTAAACCTGAACATACAAAAATGTTAGCCAGTATTTCTTTTCCTCAAGACTATGGAAATTTATCAAGCAAAGCGTTAAAAAAGATTTTACCCGAACTTCAAAAAGGATATACTTATTCCGAAGCCTGTAAAAATGTGGGGTATAACCACTCTAATAGTTTCACAAAAGAAGAACTTGAAAATAGAGAACTCAAAGACAAACTTGAGCTCATTAAAAAAAATAGTTTAAGAAACCCTGTTGTAGAAAAAATTTTAAACCAAACTGTTAACGTAGTAAATCAAATTATAGAAACCTATGGAAAACCTGATGAAGTACGTATAGAATTAGCTAGAGAGCTTAAAAAATCAGCTGATGAACGTAGTAAAATGACTAGGAATATTGCTGAGGCAACCAAAAGAAACCAAGATATAAAAAAGCTAATTATTAAAGATTTTGGTATTCCAAACCCAACCAAAAATGATGTAGTTCGTTATCGTCTTTATGAAGAACTATCAAGTAACGGATATAAAACACTGTTTACAAACAGAAAAATAAATAAAGAAGATATTTTTTCAAAAAAAATAGATATTGAACATATTATTCCTAAAGCTTTAGTATTTGATGATTCCTTTTCAAACAAAACACTCGCATATAGAGAAGTAAATTTAGAAAAGAGTAATACTACAGCTTTCGACTTTATTAACAACAGCAATCATTCAGGAATAGAGGACTATAAATTAAGGGTTGAGAGTTTGTATAAAGACGGAAAAATATCGCCTGCAAAAAGGAAGAAATTGTTAATTTCTAAAGAAGATATTTCAGATGATTTTATTGAAAGAGACCTAAGAAACAGTCAGTACATCGCTAAAAAAGCAAAGGCAATGTTGTTCGAGGTATTTCCTAGTGTAGTTGCCACCACAGGAAGTATTACCGATAAATTAAGAGAAGATTGGGATTTAATCAATATCATGAAAGAACTCAATTTACCAAAATATCGTGCTTTAGGACTCACGGAATATGAAGAACGCTTAAATAAAGGGACTGAAGAAATAAACAAACGAGAAGTTATAAAAGATTGGACGAAAAGAAACGACCATCGTCATCATGCAATGGACGCTTTAACAGTTGCTTTTACCACACACAACCATATTCAATACATCAACAATTTAAGTGCTAGAAAGCTTACAAATCACAAGAAGCACAAAATTATACTAAATATTGAAAATTTAATTACCGAAAACAAAAATGGCAAACGCAAGTTTAAAGCACCCATATCTAACTTTAGAACTGAAGCAAAAAAACATATTGAAGCAATACTTATTTCATTTAAAAACAAAAATAAAGTAGTAACTCGTAACATAAATATTACCAAAACTAAAAATAATACCTTACAAAAAAAACAATTAACTCCTAGAGGACAATTACATAAAGAAACTGTTTATGGAAAGATTAAACGTCCCTCTAAAAAAACGATAAAACTCAATAAAAACTTTGAGGCAAGCACTGCACAGCAAATTGTAAATCCTGTACATAAAAAAATAGTTTTAGAACACTTAAAAACATTTGATAACAACCCAACAATTGCTTTTGATAGCAAAACACTTAAAACAAATCCGCTTTTATGTAAAAATAAACCTTTTAAAGAGGTTGTTTGTTTTGAAGATATTTATACTATTAGAAAAGAAGTAAATTCAGAGAATTTTAAAACACAAAAAAATATAGAAAAAGTAATCGATATAAAAACAAGACAGCTTTTAAGCCAACGTTTAAAAGCCCACGATAACAATGCGATAAAAGCTTTCTCTAACCTTAAGGAAAACCCTATATGGTTACATAAAGAAAAAGGTATTTGTATAAGAAGAGTTCGTATTACAGGTGTTAGCAACGCTGAAGCATTGCATACAAAAAAAGACCATTTAGGAAGAGAAATTTTAAATGAACAAGGTAATAAGCAAGCGGTTGATTTTGTTAGCACAGGAAACAACCACCATATAGCTATTTATAAAGATAACAAAGGAAATCTACAAGAAATGGTAGTTTCTTTTTACGAAGCTGTTGCAAGGGTAAATAAAAACTTGCCTATAATTGATAAAACGTATAAAGAAAAAGAAGGCTGGCAGTTTTTATTTACCATGAAACAAAACGAAATGTTTGTTTTTCCTAATGAAGATTTTGATATAAATGAAATTGATTTAACGGACGCAAAAAAAGCATCGCGTATTAGTCCATACCTATTTAGAGTACAGAAAATTGCTACTAAAGACTATTTCTTCAGACATCATTTAGAAACAACAGTAGAAGATAATAAAAGCACAAAAGAAATCGCATGGAAAAGGCTAGGTCTAAATCATATCAAGGATATTAAAAAAGTAAGATTAAATCACCTTGGTCAAATTGTTCAAGTAGGAGAATATTAATTACTGTAAAAGCCCATATATATGTATATGGGCTTTTTTATTAAAATCAAACCGTTATGCTAAAAAGAACCATTTACATAGGCAATCCAGCATATTTAAAACTAAAACACAATCAGTTAGTTGTCGCGTGCCCAGAAACCAAACAAGCAATAGGTACAGTGTCTATTGAAGATATGGCGTTGCTAATGTTAGACCATCATCAGATTACTATATCTACTCAACTTATTAATCAGTTAATGGGGAACGGTGTTGCATTAATTCATTGCGATAATCATCATTTGCCAAACGGACTCATGCAACCCATGGTAGGACATTCTGAACTTACCGAACGTTGGCGATACCAATTAAAAAGTTCCATCCCCTTAAAAAAACAACTTTGGAAACAAACTGTAATTTCTAAAATAGAAAATCAAAAGCAGCTTTTACAACAAAATAATAGTCCATTTGAGGCAATGGATAGCTATTTAGAAAAAGTTACTTCAGGAGATGAAACAAATATGGAAGGAAAAGCGGCCAACCATTATTGGAAATACATACTAACCGATTTTCAACGAGAGCGCTTTGGAGATGTTCCAAATAATTTTTTAAATTTTGGATATGCTGTTTTACGTAGTATTGTAGCACGTGCTATTGTAAGTAGCGGTATGTTACCAGCACAAGGCATTTTTCATAAGAATAAATATAATCCGTATTGTTTAGCTGATGATATAATGGAACCTTACCGCCCTTTTGTAGATAAACTTGTATTAGAATATATTACAAAACATCCAACAGAAGATGCTTTAAGTAAACAAGCCAAAGCACACCTATTGCAAATAGCTACTGAAGATGTTTTGATTGATGCAAAAATACGCCCTCTTATGGTGGCTGTAACAACGACTACAGCTAGCTTGTATAAATGCTTTATAGGAGAAAGGCGCACTATTTTATACCCTAGTTTATCGTGAGTCAGAACCGTTATAATGCCTATAGAGTTATGTGGATACTAGTCTTGTTTGATTTGCCAACCGAAACCAAAGTAGAAAGAAAGGCTGCCAATGTATTTAGAAAAAAGTTGTTAAATGACGGGTTTACGATGTTTCAATTTTCTATTTATATGCGCCATTGCCCCAGTAGAGAAAATAGTAAAGTACATATAAGAAGGGTAAAAAGTTCACTACCAAAGTATGGTAAAGTATGTGTCTTTGAAATAACCGATAAGCAATTTGGAATGATGGAGATTTTTCATGGTAGAAAAGAAATTCCAAAGCCAACTCCTGTACAGCAATTAGAATTGTTCTAAGTTTAAAATTCTGTTGAATGCAAAAACCTCCCTAAAATAGGAGGTTTTAAACATTTACCTTGTGATTGCTCACGTAAAAATACAATTTGAAATCAATTCACAACAAGGAGCCCTAAATACATATGCCCTAAAAACTTGTGATTGCTCACGTAAAAATACAATTTGAAATCAATTCACAACTCACTTAAAAACTTGCTTAATTGTTTTTGACTTGTGATTGCTCACGTAAAAATACAATTTGAAATCAATTCACAACTTTCTTTCAGCTTTTAATTTAGCTTCGTAACTTGTGATTGCTCACGTAAAAATACAATTTGAAATCAATTCACAACCATTTTCACCAAATTTTATACTAGAAGTATCTTGTGATTGCTCACGTAAAAATACAATTTGAAATCAATTCACAACAAAAAGCAGGTTAAAAAAACTCATAATGGACTTGTGATTGCTCACGTAAAAATACAATTTGAAATCAATTCACAACTTTTCGTGAATGGTGTCACTCTACAGAATTCTTGTGATTGCTCACGTAAAAATACAATTTGAAATCAATTCACAACTACATATACTAGCGTATCTTCAAGTTTACTCTTGTGATTGCTCACGTAAAAATACAATTTGAAATCAATTCACAACTACTTCTTCCAAGGCTGTTTTTAACTTAGCCTTGTGATTGCTCACGTAAAAATACAATTTGAAATCAATTCACAACTATAAAGTCAGTTACCCAACCAAATAAAGACTTGTGATTGCTCACGTAAAAATACAATTTGAAATCAATTCACAACTGCACGTAAATTAGAATGTACGACGTTTAACTTGTGATTGCTCACGTAAAAATACAATTTGAAATCAATTCACAACCCATTGTATGTATGGGTTGTAATCTTCCCTCTTGTGATTGCTCACGTAAAAATACAATTTGAAATCAATTCACAACCCCTTATTTTGAAGATAAACCAAAGGAAAACTTGTGATTGCTCACGTAAAAATACAATTTGAAATCAATTCACAACCAAGGGGTTATTATCAAAAACCTAAAGAGCTTGTGATTGCTCACGTAAAAATACAATTTGAAATCAATTCACAACAGTAAAGCTTGTGTATTTATCGCAAAAATTCTTGTGATTGCTCACGTAAAAATACAATTTGAAATCAATTCACAACACTTGATATATTTTTATCATGATTTCTACTCTTGTGATTGCTCACGTAAAAATACAATTTGAAATCAATTCACAACTACATTCTCGTCATATTTCTTTTGACAATCCTTGTGATTGCTCACGTAAAAATACAATTTGAAATCAATTCACAACAAATGATATTTATTTAAAAATAAGAATACCTTGTGATTGCTCACGTAAAAATACAATTTGAAATCAATTCACAACTAAATTGGGGGAATTGAAGTTCTTCTATTACTTGTGATTGCTCACGTAAAAATACAATTTGAAATCAATTCACAACTAGGTAACGGATGGACAGTTGATGTTATTGCTTGTGATTGCTCACGTAAAAATACAATTTGAAATCAATTCACAACTGTGGCTAATTTATATTTTGCTGTTGTAGACTTGTGATTGCTCACGTAAAAATACAATTTGAAATCAATTCACAACTGCATCTCTAGAAAATACTCCTATCGAGTTCTTGTGATTGCTCACGTAAAAATACAATTTGAAATCAATTCACAACCCCTTATTTTGAAGATAAACCAAAGGAAAACTTGTGATTGCTCACGTAAAAATACAATTTGAAATCAATTCACAACGTTATAGTTTAAATACATCCCCTATTGCTTCTTGTGATTGCTCACGTAAAAATACAATTTGAAATCAATTCACAACGAAAGCAATAGGATAGTAGGTCTTTTTATGCTTGTGATTGCTCACGTAAAAATACAATTTGAAATCAATTCACAACAAACGAATATCTAAGCGAACAAGACAAAGACTTGTGATTGCTCACGTAAAAATACAATTTGAAATCAATTCACAACATACTAAGTTTTATTTTGTCTTTTCTGTCACTTGTGATTGCTCACGTAAAAATACAATTTGAAATCAATTCACAACATGGGATTTAAGTCCAATACCTGATAATTACTTGTGATTGCTCACGTAAAAATACAATTTGAAATCAATTCACAACCGATGTAGAGACATTTAATTATAAAACTAGCTTGTGATTGCTCACGTAAAAATACAATTTGAAATCAATTCACAACTAACCCTATATACATACTTATAACGTTGATCTTGTGATTGCTCACGTAAAAATACAATTTGAAATCAATTCACAACATCCAATTGTTAAATAAATCAGAATTGTATCTTGTGATTGCTCACGTAAAAATACAATTTGAAATCAATTCACAACCTCTGGTTTCATTTATATTTGTCATATAATCTTGTGATTGCTCACGTAAAAATACAATTTGAAATCAATTCACAACCGGCAAAATACCCTCTTTTCTAGCTGTGTACTTGTGATTGCTCACGTAAAAATACAATTTGAAATCAATTCACAACAGATTTTGTTTACTGGTGTATTTAGAGGCGCTTGTGATTGCTCACGTAAAAATACAATTTGAAATCAATTCACAACTAGAGTTAGTAGCGTTTAACACTAAAGGTTCTTGTGATTGCTCACGTAAAAATACAATTTGAAATCAATTCACAACTCTTGTAAATTTACTCATTGATACCAAGTTCTTGTGATTGCTCACGTAAAAATACAATTTGAAATCAATTCACAACAGGATTCTCATCGTTAACATAACTTAAAATCTTGTGATTGCTCACGTAAAAATACAATTTGAAATCAATTCACAACAATGATGAACCGCTATATAATATTGTTTTACTTGTGATTGCTCACGTAAAAATACAATTTGAAATCAATTCACAACCGGAGTAGACGCAGGAGGAGAGCTTAGAGACTTGTGATTGCTCACGTAAAAATACAATTTGAAATCAATTCACAACTAACTGTGCAAGCTCATCACTGTCCATTACCTTGTGATTGCTCACGTAAAAATACAATTTGAAATCAATTCACAACGGTATATACGTTGAAAAGGATTTTATTCATCTTGTGATTGCTCACGTAAAAATACAATTTGAAATCAATTCACAACACAAAGAGCAAAAAGAGCTCGAGGCCAAGGCTTGTGATTGCTCACGTAAAAATACAATTTGAAATCAATTCACAACTAGAATCCTTGTGCTTGTATCCAATAGCTTCTTGTGATTGCTCACGTAAAAATACAATTTGAAATCAATTCACAACTTAATCAGTACTAATTCTTCTAGGTCTAATCTTGTGATTGCTCACGTAAAAATACAATTTGAAATCAATTCACAACAACTTATCTAGGTTCAATTTTTGTTATTTTCTTGTGATTGCTCACGTAAAAATACAATTTGAAATCAATTCACAACGTGAACATTTAACTCTTACTCTAAATTTAGCTTGTGATTGCTCACGTAAAAATACAATTTGAAATCAATTCACAACACAACCTCCATGCGTCCGCTCTTGTGGTCGCTTGTGATTGCTCACGTAAAAATACAATTTGAAATCAATTCACAACAAGAGTTACAAGTGTTTTGTTATATTCTTGCTTGTGATTGCTCACGTAAAAATACAATTTGAAATCAATTCACAACGAAGCAGAAAGAAAAGCAGAAGAGGAGCGTCTTGTGATTGCTCACGTAAAAATACAATTTGAAATCAATTCACAACAACTTATCTAGGTTCAATTTTTGTTATTTTCTTGTGATTGCTCACGTAAAAATACAATTTGAAATCAATTCACAACGTGAACATTTAACTCTTACTCTAAATTTAGCTTGTGATTGCTCACGTAAAAATACAATTTGAAATCAATTCACAACACAACCTCCATGCGTCCGCTCTTGTGGTCGCTTGTGATTGCTCACGTAAAAATACAATTTGAAATCAATTCACAACGAAGCAGAAAGAAAAGCAGAAGAGGAGCGTCTTGTGATTGCTCACGTAAAAATACAATTTGAAATCAATTCACAACAACTTATCTAGGTTCAATTTTTGTTATTTTCTTGTGATTGCTCACGTAAAAATACAATTTGAAATCAATTCACAACGTGAACATTTAACTCTTACTCTAAATTTAGCTTGTGATTGCTCACGTAAAAATACAATTTGAAATCAATTCACAACATCGCCTGTAAAGTATATTCGAGTCAAAACCTTGTGATTGCTCACGTAAAAATACAATTTGAAATCAATTCACAACCTTGAACCTGTCTAGTTCCTTTGATTTCATCTTGTGATTGCTCACGTAAAAATACAATTTGAAATCAATTCACAACAGCTCTGTTACTAACCAGTGTCTTATGCTTCTTGTGATTGCTCACGTAAAAATACAATTTGAAATCAATTCACAACTATCTTATCATCTAATATAGAGATCGATTTCTTGTGATTGCTCACGTAAAAATACAATTTGAAATCAATTCACAACACGGTACTAACGGAGTAAACGAAGTCTCAGCTTGTGATTGCTCACGTAAAAATACAATTTGAAATCAATTCACAACCATTACATATTGAAAAAAGTTCTACAGGTTCTTGTGATTGCTCACGTAAAAATACAATTTGAAATCAATTCACAACGTAGTTTGTTAGCGTATAAGAATAAATCCCCTTGTGATTGCTCACGTAAAAATACAATTTGAAATCAATTCACAACCCTGCACTTTTTTTAGTCAATCTCCATATTCTTGTGATTGCTCACGTAAAAATACAATTTGAAATCAATTCACAACAACAACTTTAACGTGTACATCTGGTAACCCCTTGTGATTGCTCACGTAAAAATACAATTTGAAATCAATTCACAACTAAAAACGAGGGAATTTACATAACAGATGACTTGTGATTGCTCACGTAAAAATACAATTTGAAATCAATTCACAACAACGGCTTTTCTTATTGGCTTGTCTAAACACTTGTGATTGCTCACGTAAAAATACAATTTGAAATCAATTCACAACGAGGTTTCAAGTTCCTTTAAACGATTATTTGTTTTTTTATAGAGCTTTATCTTGTCTGCTGTATAATTTCGTTTTGTAGAACGATTGATAAGATTAGGCGCTTTGATAAGAAATTATCGATAAGATCAGTAAGACATTCAAATCCTTTTTTTCTTCTGTAACTTTTTTAAATACTTGTTAAACTCTGTTTTTAAGAACTTTCGAGTTAAAGGGGTGTTATTTTTTACAGTTATCAATCGTTCCTAAAGTATCGTAGCGCATCATATTGGAAGTTATTTTTTTAAACTTCGCTCCGCCGATTACTTTTTTGGATTTTTGTAGTCTGTTTTCAAAACCCCAATTTTTCAGGATTTATTTTTTAAGGGAAATTGCTTAAGAGTAGCAATATTACAAAAGAGTAATATGAACTCACGTGCCTTAAGTTACACAAGTTATATTTGAAGTTTACATTAATATGAAACCTGTTTTTTAATAAAATATACTACTTTCTTACTTAGTTTTGTGGGGGTTGGAATTAATATCGTAGAGTCAATATATGTCTATGTTTTCAACAAACCTATTTTTGTGCATTTTTATCTTGTAAAGAAGAAGTTAGCAAAGAAGAAAAAAGAGTTTTTAGTTGAAAATGTAAGATTCTATAAAAAACTAGATGAAAAACAAAAAGTATATTTTGAACATCGATTGACCAAGTTTATCAGAACCTATGATTTTGTTGAAAGAGACAATTTTGAGCTAATCCCAGAGGCAAAAGTTTTAATCGCAGCATCGTATGTTAAATTGACTTTTGGAATGCGTAAATATCGTACAACAACTTTCGATAAGATTATAGTATATCCTACTAGTTTTTATTCAAGCATAACTAAACAATATCATAAAGGAGAGTTTAACCCAAAACTAAAATCTATTGTATTTTCTTGGGAAGATTTTTTGTTAGGAGATATGGTTCTAAATGATAATTTAAACTTAGGAATTCATGAGTTTTCACATGCGTTAACCTTTCATGGAAGAAAATTGAAAGATGTAAGTGCCCGAATTTATTACCGTTTATTTGAAGAAATAACCAGTTTTATGGATGATAAAGCAAATGCTGAAAGAATTAAATTATCAGGTTATTTTAGAGCATACGCGTTGACGAATAAATTGGAATTTGTTGCTGTAATTATGAAGCACTTTTTTAAAACTCCTGAAGATTTACAGCAACAATTTCTACAATTGTATAAAAAAAATCAACTTATGTTGAATTTTAAATAACAGTTTATTCTACAGCTCTAATAGCATTGTTGCTTGGATCAGCAACATATAGTTTATTAGAAACGTTGTCATAATTCAACTTGTAAGGACCTTTAAATTGTGCAGTAGAAGCACCTCCATTTACAAAACCATAGCCGTTACCGATTACAGTTGTTACTTCTAGAGTACGCATATTAATAGCTCTAATTCCATAATTACCACCAAGAGAACCTATATATAAAAAGGTTTCATGAGGGCTAAAAGTTATGCTTTTTGCCGATGTAAAACGTGCAGCCTCACCTATACCATTGGTAGTACCACTTTCGGTATCAGAACCTGCTATGATAGTAGCATTGTTTGTTTGTAAGTTTATTTTTAATATGGTTCGCCAATTTGCAACATATAGATGTTCATCTTTACTATCTATCACAATTCCTTGAGGGTAAAAGGTTGTTGGTAAATTTGTTAAGTGTAAAGTAGTTACTTGTTTGTTGGCAATGTCAATTTTTCTAATTCTTCCTGTACTAACAATTCCATTTTCACTTTCCAAAACGTATAAAACGGTGCCATTGGTGTTTATTGTAATATGAGAAGGGTGCTTAAATTGAGCATTTTCACCTATCCCATCTGTATTTCCATAACTGCCATTACCAGCAATAGTACTTACTTCGTTGGTATTTATGTTTATAGCTCTAATTTTAATTTGAGTAGCTACATATAATGTTTTGTAGTCTTTGCTAAAAGTTAAAGTTAGCGGACTTTGAAAAGAAGCGGTTGTACCCACACCGTCATTACTATTTGACGAACCATCTCCTGCAATTGTTGTTATATGGTAGCTTCCACTAGTATTGATAGTGATTTTTTTGATGCTGTTGTCACCAGTATCAGCTACATAAATGTTACCATTTTGATCTATTGCAACATCTGAAGGGAATGAGAATGCAGATAAGGCCACCAAATCGGGTTGTGAGCCAATACTAGTTACATTTCCTTTTAAAATAGCATCTATAATTTCTGCTGGACTTTTAATTGTAGAAGAATCATCACTACAAGAAATTAGTTGTAGTGCTATGTACATTAATAATACCCCTTTTTTTAATAGTTTCATTTGTTCTTTTGTTTAAATACTGTTATACGTTTGTTATTTTTTTATTCTAAAATTGTTTTCTCTTTTTTAGTACCGAGGTTTTTTCTTTTGTCTATCTCAGAAGCCGTTTTATTGAAAAAAAATACCAACTCTGTCATAAAACTCTCTAATGTTAGATACCTGTCTCTATTGTTATCATACCTTTCTAGTTCTTTCACTAACTCATGAGTCCAGAAAAAACCGCTATTTAACTGTTCATTCAATTCCTTTTTGATTGTTTTTTCATCATAATTATGGTCCTTCATATATTTAATAACAGCCGCTCTAACCAACGCTTCATCATACATAGTTTTCCAATTACCATATGCTTGTTTATTCATTTCATCTGTTACTTTGTTAAAAATAATTGCCCCACTTTCTTGTAGTTCGGAGTGGTGTTTTTCTATAACATGATTTACAAAGGAATGATTGAATTCATGTAAAATAGTTGGAAAATAATCGTTCACTTCATATTTGGGCATACCTAAGTTATCAACACTCCACGTTCCCATTATGGCATAAACCACTTCATTTCCATTCGGATAAATTATTTTTGGACCATAGCTCGCTCCTCCATTTCCTAAGGCATTTATAATTTTAAATTCTCCTTTTGGGCCTTCTCCATAAAATTTTTGATACCATTCTAAATCTAAGTTTCGATAAACTTTTTTAAATCTATTTGATGCAGTTTCGTAAAGTTCTTTATTGTTATTGAAAAAAGTTTCACAGTCGGCATCAGTATAAAATTCATTTAACAGTTTTAAAAACTGTGTAGAGTTTTCTTCACTCCACGATTTCTCCAGAGATTTATTTGAAAAAGGTACTATCAACGCTTTTATATTTGGAGGTTCAGTTATATGTATAGCCATGCTCATAACAGAACTAAAACCAATTCCTTTTTCATGTAGTTCACTTTTTACATACTTAATTAAATCGTGACTTTTAAATTTTCCAAAATGATTTTCAATGTTTTCAACATACATAGGAAAAAGATTTTGACTATATTCATGGCTATCTGCAAGCCTAAAAACAATGCTTAATAATTCTATACGTTTATCTACTTTTGGTTCTTTTAGCATTGTTTCTTTTTGTTTGCTAACTTTTTTTCTCTCTTGAGAACAAGCGCTTAAAGTGATTAAAATCAAGAATATTCCTATTATTTGTTTCATATAATAGATTTTTTTGGACTATTTCTAATGACACAAAATTGTAAGTGAAGATCATTAGAGGTTATTTTATAAACAGCAGGTAGAAATTATAAAGAAGCTTAGGTATTGTAAAAAAAGGTCAAAACACACACTTGTTTTGACCTTATTCTAATGGTATGATTTTTAAGGGCAAGAAGTATTATAGCTAGCAGTACTATCTTTTGTCCAAGTGCTTGGTGGGGTAAAACCAGTATCTATTTTTATACAGCTTAAGCTTGGGTTGCCCTCAACTCCAAACGAATTAAAGTTTGTATTATTACCGTTAGCTACGTTTACACTTGTAAGCGCATTATTTATACAATAAAATTGAATAAGTTTTGTATTATTGCTTACATCCAAACTGGTTATTTGGTTGTTCCAACATTGTAAATATTGTAAATCAGTATTGCTGCTTAGATCTAAACTAGTTAATTGATTTTGTTGACATCGTAAACGTTGCAATTTTGTATTGTTACTCAAGTCTAAATTAGTTAGTTTGTTATCAAAACACCTTAAGTTTTGTAAATCTGTATTATTACTTAGATCTAAACTAGTTAATTGATTTGAACTAACCCATATGGTTCTTAATCTCTTGTTTTGTGTAAGGTCTAAATTAGTTATTTTATTATCAAAACATTGCAATGCCATTAAACCAATGTTTTGGGTTGTGTTTAAACCTGTTAATCTATTTTTATTGCAATTTACACTAGTTAAAAGAGTATTCTTACTAATATCAAGATTAGTAAGTAAGTTGGAGTCACAAATTAGAGTTATTAATTTAGTATTTTTACTAATATTTAAATTTACTAGCCCATTTTTTCCACAGTATAGACGTGTAATATTTATAAACTCTTCAATACCTGTTAAATCAGCAATGCTTTTTGACGTTACATTAATGGTTCCATTATAATTTTGAGCTTCACTAATTTGTATCTCATTATCTCCATTAGTATTTATGGCAGTGTTTGCTAGTAAAATCGCTTTAAAGTTAGCATCAGGTATATTTACTGTAGTACCTCCTGTTTCAACTACATCGGTAACATTAATTCTTATGGTTTTATCTACGTTATGTGTACCATCAGAAACTCTTATTGATAAAATGTGAAAAGTAGAGGTTTCGTAATCTAAGTTTTTACCTGTAATTAATGATATTTCACCACTATTGGCATCAATTTCAAATAAGTTTCCTGTTGTGCTCAATGCTGGTAAACTATAGGTAATGTTGTCGCCTTCTGCATCGGTAGCTTGTATTTGCCCAATAATTACGGTATCATCAATATCTTCAGCAACGGTAAAGGGACCAAATGCGGTAAAAGTAGGTTCAACATCGTTTATATTCATTACATTTATAGTAACAGTAGCGGTATCTGAACTTCCATTAGCGTCGCTTACTTCAATATTTAACGTATGCGTAGTATTCGTTTCATAGTCTAATGTTTTACCAGATGCAAGTCGTAATTCTCCCGTGTTGCTAAGAACAAATAAATTAGTAGCATCTCCACTTTCTATTGAAAAACTTGATACATCACCATCTGGATCAGTAATATTTAAAGTACCAATAATATCAGAATTAGTAATGTTTTCAGCTACTGTAAAACTTTGATCCGCTATAGAGATTGGGCTATTTTCGTTTACATCGGTAACGTTAATGGTTATTACAGCAGAGGTTTTGTCTTTATCATCGCTTACTTCAACTGTAATTTCGTGTTTGGTTTGGGTTTCATAATCTAAACTTTTGTTAGCAGCAATGCTTAGTTCTCCAGAAACATTAACAGCAAACAGATTGTTGTCGTTTTTTGTGATTTTAAAAGTTAAGTCGTCTTTATTAACATCTGTGGCAGTAATAACTCCTATTTTGGTGTTGGCAGCTTTGTCTTCTGCTACCGTAAAACTTTGTGCTTTAATAACAGGAGGTGTGTTTTGTGGTTCGTCGTCTTTACTACAAGAAATTAGTTGTAGTGCAATAAAGCCTAGTAATATTCCTTTTTTAAATAATTTCATTTGATCTTTTTTTAATTAATAGTACAAGAGTACTTTTATATGTAGATATTTTAAAAAACAGTTTACGAAGAGTAAATTGAGTTTGTAAATTGAAAATGTAAATTCAAGATAAACCATGAACCCCCTAAAATTCAATTGATTTTTAGGGGGCATGTTTTATGAAAGACGATTACTAATTTGCTATTCGTACAATAAATTCTTTAATTTTTTTTTGAGACATTGCTTTTACTTTTGTGTAATTTTTACTGTAAAAATTACTGTATGCAAAGTTAGTCCAATCTACATCTTGCTTATTGGCTGCCATTACCATAACAAAACTTTCTTTATCATATGAAATTAAAAAAAGACCAATATTATTATAAAAAACTGGTCTGTTTAGTTCTTTACTTTCTACTTCTTGATATTTATAAATTGCAGGTATACACTTTTTACAAGCAGCTACGGCTACTGTTTTTGTAGTATCTATTAAGCCATATTGAAAAAATTTAGTTTTGGTTTGCTTATTTCCAAAAGTTCTTTCTCCTTCAAGTAAATGATAAAGACCATTAATGTTTTTGGTAGGTACTTCATTTTGAGCATAGACGGTAAAAGGTAATATAAATACAAAAATATATTTAAAAATTTTCATTTGTCTTTTTTTTAATCAATAATATAAGAGTACTTTTAATATATAGTTTTATAAAAAACGTTTTTACGAAGAGTAAATTGAAATAGTTTGTTATGACGCTATATTTGTTGTATAAAATACCTCAATATTAATTTAAAATGTTGAGGTATTTAGCAGTTGGTTTTATTATGGGGCGTCGTAATTTAGAATTGGTATATTTCCTTTGTAGTACCCTATAACATTGGTTCCATTTTCATCAACTAATGTAATTGTAATGGTGTATTCATTATTATTAGCATCAACCGAAATATTTCCTGATACTATATCTATAGCATTACCTGTTTGATTTTCACCTAAAGAAGCATCAAAATTTAGGAAATGAAACCCTCCAATAATACTAAAACTAGTATTACTGTAGTCGTTAAAAACATATTTTCCTCCTGTTAATTTTGTGTCTTCGTTAGCATAAAGATCAAGAACCAATATGTTTCCATTACCTTTTGGGTCTTTATTTTCATCAATAATAAGGCCTGGACTAGAAAGGTATAATTCAAAATTGGTAAGATTATTATGTGTTCCGTTATTAAAAAGCACCATATTTTTAAGTTCAAACTTTTTAGATCCTATTTTAATTTCATTTGCTTTTTGAGTAATAGTATCATCGTCACTACAAGCAGTTAAAAAGAATACACAAAGAGTTGCTACAAGTAGGTTGAAAACTTTATTTGATTTCATGAGTGATTGATTTTGAATTAACTGTTTTATTTAATTGTTATACTATAGTTACATGCACTATTGGCACTATAACAAGAAGATTTATTAGAAGAATTAGGGTTGAAATTGTAGTAATAATTTTTAGTACAAGGTACTTTTAAGGAGCTTGAGTTGGTTATTTTGCTTGCATTACTAGATCCTTCTTCAAATACATAAATATCTTTACCAGTTCGGTTTATAATGGTTACGGTTGTTAAAGCATTTCCCTCATCCATGGCTTTCATACGAGCTTGATGTTCTTTCAATCTTTTATATTCAGGAGTGGCTCTGATAGAATCATTATAACGTTTAATTTCTTCTTCTCCCATGGTTTTAGCTCTCTTTATGTCAGCTATTTTAGCATTGTCTTTTGCTGTTAAAGGAATTGCTTGTTTTAGCTTCATGGCAGCGATATAATCATTAAACTTTTTATCAAGGTTTAAAGAAGTAAGGTATTTGTAAGTAGGGTTGGAGGCAGCAGATGAAATTTTTGCCGTTTTAATTTTAGCTTTCATTCTAGAGAGAAAACCTCCTTTTTTCTTTTTTGGGGCTTCAGTTGTAGTCGTAGCTTTTCTGTCTTTTTCAAGCACATAAACCGAAGCTACATTTTCCATACTAGGAAAACTTCCGTCGTATATTTTATCTAACCGGAATAGCAAATCATCAATTACCACATAGCCTTCTTTTGTGTACCTATGTTTTATACTAATAGGATGGATGTAGTTATCTATTGTGCCATAATCACTTAATTCAGTTTCACGAAAAGCACGCTTATCTTCACTAATAAATCTAGCTTCAAAACCAACAGGAATACCCGATGGGGTGCGCTCTAATTCAATTTTAACAGGAAGATAGTCTGTTTTAAAATTATAAGTTCCATCGCCTTTAGCTACCAAAGCACCAAAACCACGGTAGGTAGCCCCATCACCATTGTTTTCTAATGCTTCAAAAAAGTTTTGTTGCGCCTGTATTGTAAAAGGTAAGAGTAATAAAGTAATTAGTAAGTAAACTTGTTTCATATTCATTTTATTTAAAATTTATGACAAGTATACTCTACAGTAACTACAAGAAAACAAATGACTTAATGAATAGCCATTTGAGTTTATAAACAAAAAGATAGGGAGTTAAAATCTTTTTCTATAGGGCATGGTTACAATTACCCTTGTGCCATTAGGAGCGTTGTTTTTATAAATATCTTCAATAACAAAACCTATTTTAGTAACATATTGTTTTTGAAAAATTTCTAAACGTTTTTTTATGGAGTTCAACGCAAAAGATTCATGGCGGTTTCCTTGACGGAGGTTAATTTCTTTACTTTTCTTTCTTCCAACACCATTATCAATAATAAGACATTGCAAGGTGTTTTTTGATAAATGGAAGGTAATGTCTAGTTTTTTTTCTCCTTCTTTATGCAGTAAACCATGTACTAAAGCATTTTCAATAAAAGGTTGAATTAACAAAGAAGGAACTTCCAGTTCTTCATGGGTGTCGTAGGTAATTGTGTAGGTAAAGTCATCCCCAAAACGAAGCTTTTCTAATTGTAGATATACATTTAAAAACTCTAACTCTTTTTCTATAGGAATAAAATCTTGATTTGTATAGCTCAAGGTACTTCGTATAAGCTTGGCAAATAACACAATATAGTCGTAAGAAGCGTCGGTGTCTTGCTGCAAAACTAAATCTTGAATAGAGTTTAACGCATTAAAAATAAAATGCGGATTCATTTGTGAACGCAAAGCAGTTAAATTAATAGCAATCAGCTCTTTTTCTAAAGATATTTTTTCCAATTGGGCAATGCGCTCTTTTTCTTTTTTTTGCATTGCTTGTTTAAAGTATACAATAGTAGCTCCCAAAATAAGAGAAGCAACTAATAAGATAAACCATAAGGTTCTCCAAAATGGTTTTTTAATAAAAAAGTGTAGCTCTTTTATTTCATAGTTAGTACTTGTACTATTTAAAAATGGGTGTACTTGAAAGGTGTATTCACCCGCGGGTAAACTATTGTATTTTATTGAGTTTTCACCAATAGCTGTGGTTAACCAAGCATCGTTGTATCCTTTTAAACGATATTTATATGTTCCTTTTTGGTTAAACAAAAAGCCATTGACATTAAAATTTATTCTTATTGCATTTTGATTATACCTTAAGGTATAATTTGAAGTAATTAAGGTGTCTTTTTCATTAATTTCTACAGCATTAAAATATACTTTAGGATGTAATGTTTTAAAAGCATTGTTTTTATCAATGGAAAATAACCCTTTGTCAGATGAGAAATAGATTTTGTTACCAATTATTTCAATACCAGAAATATTGTAAGATTTAATACCGTCTCGTTTGGTGAGTGTTTTAAATTTATGGGTGAGAATATCGAGCTTTTGAATACTGTTTGCCCCCACAATCCATAACGTATTTTGGTCAGCTTTAATTTTTTCAATAATATTTGAGGTCAAGCCATCTTGGGTGGTATAATGTCGAATTACCTTGCCATTTTTAATTCCTAAAAGGCCATTTTTAAATGTGGCAACCCAAACAATACCATTAGCGGTTTGGGTTATCGATTTACTATAGATGGGTTTTTCGTTATTTAAAATTACCTGTTTGTTCCAAAGACTGTCGTATACCGCTAATTCATCAACAAAGGCAACATAAACTTCGCGCTTTATTTCGTCATAAAAAGAATCGTAAGTTCTTTTATTTGTTGAAATAAATTTTTCTTTACCGTGGTAATTAGCATTTTTTAATAAAACAACTTTGTTATGGTTGGTATACAGTAAATCGTTGTGAGCTAAGAATGAAAAACTTTTTGCAGCATCAAAAAACCTAGTTTTTTCAAGGGTTAAATCTCTATAATCTAAAACATAACTTCTAAACCCTTTACTAAGGTAAATTTTTTGCTGCTTGGGATTGTACTTTAGTTTAGACAGTTTTCCTTCGTTAATAGGTAAATTAATAGTTGTAGAAGTATGAAGATTGGTGTTATAAAAAATAACATTTCCATGGTTGCTTCCCATAACTAAAGTACTGTCGTTTATGTTGTCTAATGTTTTTATGTTTTCCTCTTTTAGAGGAATGTTACAGGTTTCTATATGAATATTAGGAATAATATAAACACCATTATTTAAACTAGTAAGCCAATAATTATTGTCTTTATCTTTAATAATTTTGGTAATATGTTTATTTTTTAAGAATCTTTTTTTTAGTTGAAAAGCAGCGTTTTTGAAAGTAAAAACCCATATTCCTTGATTTGTTGCTATCCAAGTTTCAGCGTTATGCTCAAAAATAGTATAGAGTTTTATTTTTTCAAGAGATTCTAGCCCTTTTACTAGTTCTAACTTTTTTTGTGGGAAGTTTAATTTATAAAAGCTGTTTTTTTTGTTTCTTATTTGAGAGTAAATGAAAGTTGAGTCCGTTTTAAAAATAACAGACTTCCCCAAACTTAAAGCATTACCTTTTTTTCCTTTATAAGGAAGATTGGTTTCTATTAGTGAAGTTATACTGTTGTCTTTGTTTATTGAAATAATAGAATCGATGGCTCCTGAATAAATAGCATTATTAAAAGAAAACGGAGTTCCGAATTTTTTTGTAGTAGTGTATTGCTGTAATATTTGCTTGGTTTTTAAATCTATTTTATAGATTTTTTTTACAGTAAAAACCCATAAAAAATCATTTCTTATTACAAAATCAGCTAGTTCACCATTTAAATGGTTACTTAAATCTGTAAATAAATGGAGTTCATCGTTTAGGATATAGAAAAACTGACCAGAAATATTATTACACCAAATTCGACCTAAATTATCTTCTTGAGTGTTAAATACAGAAGCCCCTCGCTGTATAGGGTTGCTATAGTTTTTAAAGGTTTTACCATCGTATCGATACAACCCTTTGTTGGCAGATAGCCATATAAAACCTTTATGATCTTCAAGAATGTTATAGAATTCATTATCAGGAAGTTTGTTTCTTTCAGAAAGTTGTATAAACACAGGTTCTTGTGCTTTTGTTGTCATTGGAACACAAAGCATAAGTAATAAAAGAAAATACTTTATAAAAAGAAATGATGGGTTATGGCTAGATATTACTTTCAAAGCTACTTATTCTTGATCTAGAAATTTTTGCTGTAATAGTTCCATTATCTAGAGTGAGGTTTAAAGTTGTTTTGTTTAAAAACTCAATATAAGCTAAATTAACAATCCATGTTCTATGAGAACGAAAGAAAAGACGTTCATCTGTCAAAATATTTTCAAAATATTTCAAATTTTTACTGGTAGTGATAGTTGTTTTAGTTGATAAGTGTATTTTACTGTAGGCTCCATCAGCTTCTATAGCAACAATATCAGCTAAGTTAATAATATGTCTATTACCCAATTCTGGAATGACAATTTTTTTATAATTTTTATCTTTTATAGTTTCAAGCAGCGCTTGATAATCAACTAACGAAGCTTCTTGATGTAGCTTATGTTCTAACTTTTTAAGAGCTATATCTAACTTATTTCTATCGATAGGTTTTACTAAATAATCAATGGCATTTAACTCAAAAGCTTTAATGGCGTAGTGATCATAAGCAGTAACAAAGATAATTTCAAATGGTATAACATCAAAAAATCTTGCGATTTCATAGCCTGCATAATTAGGCATCTGTACATCTAAAAACACCACATTGGGTTGTAATTCTTTTATTTTTTGAACACCCAATTCTAAATTATTACAGGAATCAAGAATGGTAATATTGGTAGAAGCTCTTTCTAGTAAGTTAGATAAAACATTTCTTGCACTCTGTTCATCGTCAATAAGAATAGCTTTAATTTCTACCATAAAAACAAATATAGTAATAGTGTTTTTATAATGAGATTAAGATTTTACGAAAGAGAAATTGCGTTTGTAAGAAAGGAATAATCAGCAGGAAGAAGGTTAGTGACTAAAGTATAAATAGAAAATTGTTGCTGTAATTATGGAGCACTTTTTTGAAACTCCAGAAGATTTACAGCAACAATTTCTACAATTGTATAAAAAGATTCAACTCATGTTGAATTATTCCATAGAATAAATTAATCTTTTACTTTAAATACTTTGGTTAAAATATCATCCATCAAACACCATTTGGTTAATGATGATTGTAATAAGTTGGCACCTACAAAAGCAGTAAACCATAACCAATTACTATTTACTTTAATGGCTAAGATTAAACTGATCAATATAAAACTACCAGCAATACCGCGTACAATTCTATTTTTCATAATTAAATATATTTATCAATAGGAACCACAACAGCTCGTATTGGATTATTTGTTTCTAAATTTTTATTAAAAGTTTCAATTAAGTTAAACAGTGTATCTATTTTATCGTTTTCAGTAAATGAGAAATACATATACGAACCTGTTGCTTTCTTATTACCAGAAAACCAATCGTTTACAGAAACTACAGGAAAAGAATTTCGAAAACCTTCAATATCAGAAGCACTAAAATTATTGATAGCTGCTTCTTTTAATAGTTTTAGTACTTCGTCTTGAAGTCCTTCAACCACAGTTATGATTAATAGTTTCATTTTACTTAAAGTTTTTACGTTCAATTAAATAGTATACTAATGGTACTACCAATAAGGTTAGTACAGTTGCAGTAATCGTCCCGCCCATTAAAGAGATAGCCAATCCTTGGAAAATAGGATCGAATAAGATGACAAATGCACCAATAACTACCGTACCTGCGGTTAATAAGATAGGAGTAGTACGAACAGCACCAGCTTCAATCACGGCTTGCTTTAGTGGAACTCCTTCTGCTAAACGTAAATTGACAAAATCAATCAATAAGACAGAATTTCTAACCATAATTCCTGCGAGGGCAATCATTCCAATAAACGAAGTAGCTGTAAAGTAAGCATCCAGCATCCAGTGCCCTAAAATAATTCCTACCATTGATAAGGGAATGGCAACCATCATTACTATTGGAGCTTTAAAGTTTTGAAACCACCCTACAATTAACATGTAAATGATGATGATTACTCCTAAAAAAGCAATACCTAAATCGCTAAACACTTCTAAGGTAATTTGCCATTCACCATCCCATTTTACGGTGTAATTGTCTTCAAAATCGGGTTGTTTAATGTATAATTCGTTCAATTCATATCCCTTCGGAAGGGGAATCTCTTTTAATTTTTCTTCCATCCCTAAAATAGCATAGGCAGGACTTTCCAACTCCCCAGCCATGTCTGCCATTACATATACTACGCGTTTTTGATTCTTTCTATAAATACTTTTTGCACTGTTCTTTTCTTCAACAGTCACCAAATCACTTATAGAAACTAGGTTACCGTATTGCGATTTAATCTGTAACTGAGCAATATCTTGCACAGAAGACTTCTCTTTCTCATCCAAAGCAAACACAATTCCTACTTGATTAGAAGCATCTTCATCATACAAGGTTGAAACTGCTTTGTTGGATAACGCCATGTTTAACGTATAAGCAATTTGCTGAGGAGCCACACCGTATAACATTGCTTTTTCTTTGTCGATTACAAACTCATATTCCGTTTGATTGTCTTCTACCATCCAATCGATATCTACCACATCGGTTGTATTGTGTAAGATGTTTTGAACTTCGTTGGCAATTTCAATTTGCTTTTCATAATCTGGTCCGTACACTTCTGCAACAATAGTTGATAATACAGGGGGTCCTGGTGGAACTTCTACTAATTTTACATTGGCTTTGAACTTTTTAGCAATGTTTTGAATATCTGCTCGCATCAATTTAGCTATATCGTGACTTTGTATACTTCGGTCGTGTTTGTCAACCAAGTTTACCTGAATATCCGCCATGTTACTACCACCACGTAAATCGTAGTGACGTACCAATCCGTTAAAGGTAATAGGGGCAGAAGTACCCACATAACTTTGGTAGTTTACTACTTCTGGTCGTGTAGCCAAGTACTGTGCAATTTCTTTGGTTACAGCATTGGTACGCTCCAATGTGGTCCCTTCAGGCATATCAATTACTATCTGGAATTCGTTTTTATTATCAAAAGGCAACATCTTTACAGCCACCGATTTGGTAAAAAACAATGACATAGAACCTAGTAATAAAACAATCGTGATTCCTAAAAATGCCCAACGCTTGGTCTTATTTTCAATCAACGGACGCTCGAATCGCTCATACAATTTATAGATTAGCGTGCTTTGCATAGCTTTGGTTTCGTCTTCTTCTACCTTTTCCTCCGCACCATGCTTGTCTTTTTCGCGTAAGAAAATATATCCTAAATACGGAGTAATTGTCAATGCAACAAATAATGATAAAATCATCGCGATTGAGGCTCCAATAGGCATCGGACTCATATAAGGTCCCATTAATCCAGATACGAATGCCATTGGTAATACCGAAGCAATTACGGTAAAGGTGGCTAATATAGTTGGGTTTCCTACTTCGTTAATAGCATATAAGGCAGCTTGTTTAAATGGTAGTCGCTTCATTTTAAAATGCCTGTGCATGTTTTCGGCAATAATAATGGAATCATCTACCACAATACCCGTCACAAATACCAAAGCAAATAAGGTAATTCGGTTTAAGGTATAATCTAACATATAGTAACTTAACAAGGTAAGCGCAAAAGTGATGGGAACTGATAAGAATACCACTAAACCACCACGCCATCCCATGGCTAACATTACGACTAATGTTACGGCGATAATGGCACCGATTAAGTGTAATAATAATTCTGACACTTTTTGAGAGGCTGTTTCACCATAGTTACGTGTAACTTCAACATGTACATCATCAGGAATTAAATTGGTGCGTAAATGCTCAACCTTCGCTAAAATAACATCGGCAATTTGCATGGCATCAGCCCCTTTTCGTTTCGCTACCGATATGGTTACCGCTGGATATTCTGATTGATACGTGGAAGCATTACTACTTGCTTGTCCGTACCCAAAACTTACATAGTTTGTAGAGATTTCTGGTCCGTCTAGTACCTTTGCAACTTGTTTTAAATAAATCGGTTGATTTTGTTGTACACCAACCACCAAGTTTTTTACATCTTCTGCCGATTGTAAAAACTTTCCTGTAGTGACTAAAAACTCGGTGTCGTTTTTATCATAACTTCCTGCACTTAGTTGCTGATTGCTGGCTTTCAATATTTCAGTAACCGATAAAAAATCCAATCCGCTAGCTGCTAGTTTGTCTTTATCTACAACCACACGAACCTCACGGTTCCTTCCTCCAATTTTTTGCGTAATGGCAACATCGTTTACCTTTTCGATTTCGTTGGTAAGTTCTTGCGCAATTTGCTTTAACTGATAATCGTCGTAGTTTTCGCTCCATAAGGTCAACCCTAACATCGGTACATCGTCAATGGCACGTGTTTTTACCAAAGGCATGGTAACACCTTTCGGCATTTGATCCATGTGCTTGTTAATCTCATTGTATAGTTTTACGAACGAGCGTTCGATGTCTTCTCCCACATAAAACTGCACAATCACCATTCCTTGTTCTTTCATCGAAGTAGAGTATACGTACTCTATTCCTTTGATGTTTGAAAGTATTTTTTCTAAGGGTTTGATTACTCTCGATTCTACTTCTGTAGGACTCGCACCTGGATATCCTACAAAAATGTCAGCCATTGGTACGTCAATCTGTGGTTCTTCTTCTCTCGGAATTAAAAAAGAACTGTACACACCAATTACCATAAACACTACCATTAATAAGATGGTAAGTTTAGAGCCTATAAACCCTTTGGCTATTTTTCCTGCTAAACCTTCTTTCATTTTGATTGATTTATATTTTTTTGGGCGTTTTAACGGGCTATTCGCTATATCTTTTTACTTGTTCTCGATAGATCCTTCGACTTTGCTCAGGACACTCGAACTGACGTAAAAAGGATGCCGCTTCTATCCCTAACGCAACTTTCAACTATGATTTATAATTTAGTTTTACAACTAACTGAAAACTGTTTATTGGTAACTGCTTACTGTACATTGATTTTCGCTCCGTTGTATAGTTTCCCTTCAGAAGAAACGATATAACTTTCATTGGCAGATAAACCGGATAAAACTTCTACTTGATCTCCAAAAGTTCTTCCCAAGCGTAACCAACGCAACACAGCAGTATTACTTTGACTTACCGTATAAATTCCTGATAGTTGTCCTTTGTGTACCAAAGCTTCTGATGGAATTAAAACCATATCAGTACTTCTTTGTGTTTTTTCAACAGGAAACTGAACTGTTGCAAACATTCCTGATAACAAGTTGAAATCCGTTTTATCTAAGTTGATTTTAACTAAGTATTGTCCACCCGTATTCTTTGCTGAGGTACTAACTTCTGATACGTTACCGGTAACCGTTTTATTGATTGATTTAATCGTTACATCAACCTTTGTGTCTTTTTTAATTTGAGAAATTTCACTTTCTGGTACTAACGCAGTAACTTCAAATCCGCCTTTACCTTCTACAGATAGTAAAGGCATTCCAGGATTCGCCATGGCTCCTTTATCAATAAATTTGTTAGTCACCACTCCAGAAAATGGGGCTCTAATATTCGTATAAGCAAACTGAGAATTGATTTCATTTCTCATTTGTTTTGCAGCTTCTAAATTTGCTTTGGCAACATTGTAATGAACAGTGATATCGTCAAATTCTTTTTGAGAAGCACTGTTTTGCTCAAATAAGTTTTTAAAACGATTGTAATCTTTTTCAGCGCTTGAAAATCCTGCTTTTGCTTTAATAATGTTAGCCTCTACTTGCGCTTTCTTAGCTTGTAAATCGCTGTTATTGATAGATACTAATAATTGCCCTTTGTTTACTTTATCACCAACTTTTACGTGTATGTTAGTTACGTAGCCCATCATACGAGTACTTAATTCAGCACTGTTGGTAGCTTCCACTTTTCCGCTTGCTGTGATAAACGGATTGGTATCGTTAGCGGTTACTTTGGCAATTGTTACAGTTACTGTTGGTTTGTTGTTATTGTTGGTTGTTTCTTTTTTACCACAGCTCAATGCTAAAAGTGATGCGGCAAGGGCGATTGTATATATAGTTTTCATTTGTTGATTATTCTTTAGTTAAAAAATCTAAGTAAGCTTTGGTATAGTTGTATTGATATACGGTTTGGTGATATTCTAATTGTTTTTGAGCGTATTGTGTTTCAGCTATTAACAAATCAGAAGTTTTCTCTAGTCCTTCTTTAAACCTGTTTTTTCTGATTCGTAAGGCTTCTTCTGATTGTTGTAAGGCCAATTCGGTTAACTTTAATTGTTCCTCAGCATCGGTTAACAATCGTTTAGTGTTGTGTAACTCTAATTGACTTTTAGATTTGTACTGTTCGTATTCTAATCTAGACTTTTCATATTGTGCTTTGCTTTTTTGTGCTTTTCCGTAGCGTTTAGAACCTTTGAAAATATCCCAAGTTAATTGTGCTCCAACTACATATCCACTTGCATCTGCATTGAAAATTTTATCATCGTACAGTTCGTAACTACCAAAAGCATTTAAGCGTGGAAGAAAATCCATTTGAGCAGCTTTGTGCATTTTTTGATAGGCTTCAGAAGCTAACTCCATGGCTTTAATGTCTGAACGGTTTTCAGAAATAGTCATATCAGCCAGTTGATTCGTTAAGTGTACTTGCAAGCTATCTGAAGGTTCATAAACGTTGTTCTGTGTTTCATTCATTAAAAAAGACAAGTAGTTAGAAGCATTTAGTACATTGCTTTTTGCTGTTTGTAACTGATTTTTTACTTCGGTAACTCGAACTTCAACGGCTAATACATCTGCGCGTTGTAAATACCCTTGTTTAAAGCTGTTTTCTGCCATTTGTTGGTTGGCTTCTGCAGCTTTTAAGGCTTTTTCTAATACGGAAACTCCCTTATGAGCTAATTGCAATTGCATGTAGGCTTTTTCTACTTCTAACAATAAATATTCTTGAGTACGTTGCGTTTGTAAGTTGGTTGCTTCCATTTTAGTTTTAGCGGCTTTACGTTGGTAAATACCGTCTAAATTCACTAAAGGTTGCTGTACTTCAATTTTAGTAGCGAAGTTTTGTGTTCGTTTCGGATTGTTTAATAAATCAGGATTGAAATCTGCCTGTGTTAAAATTTCCTGATTCAATTTACTACCAAATGCCATTAATGGGTTGGTTGTTACAATTCCTGTATGAGAGGCAGTAATATTTGGTAAGAATACAGCATTGGTTTGCTTATAATCGGCACGTGCTTGGAAATAGTTTTGTTCAGCTATTTTTAAAGAGGTGTTATTTTCCTGAACTCTTTTTAAAACTTCATTTTTTGAAATGGAAATTTTAGTTTGAGCTAGGGTAGTGGCAGATATAAAAAGTGCTACCGTAAATAAACTAATATATGATGTTTTCATTTTTACTATTTTATGAGAACAAATTTAGTGGCATAAAACACAGTAGTCAGTAACTAATGTTACAATGAAAAAACGCCTAAACAAAAGTCTAGACGTTCTTAACTAACAATTAAAAAATCAACTAATACTTGGAAATGTTTCTGTTGAATGCGTTTAAGTGGTTGTATGAAGCGTTTACTAAATTGGTATATACATTTATACTGTATTCATCATTGGTGTTCTTAATAGCTAACTGTAGATCTTCAATATCTTTTTCTTCTATTAATTTACCTACTTCAAGTGCATCTAGTTTAGATTTTTGTCCTTTATTTATTAACTCATCATATAACTTTTGAAATTCAGAATTTTTAAAAACTCCTCTTTCTTTATTTAAGGTAAAAGCAATATTATTGTATTGTAATAAACCTTTTATGGCATTTATATGTCGCTCTTCACTTTGACTGATGTTTTCAAAAACACGTAGGTTCCATTTTTCATTAAGAAAGTTATATACATCAAAAGCTAATTTTTCTTCCTCTAACATCAAAAGCATTTCGTTTTTTTCTTGTTCAGAAAGAGTAAGACTGGTATTGTTGGTATTCTGGCAAGAGCTACTCATACTCGAAAAAAGTACTAAGAATAACAAGCCTATTGTGTTTAAAGTTTTCATGATAACAGCTTTTAAATTATATACTAATTTAAATATTGTATAGGCTGTTGTCTGCAACTTTAGTTACATAGGAGTAAGGTTTTAATAGGATGTTTTTATTTAGCTAAGCATAAGAAGTAGACTAATGCTCGCCATAGTCTACATCATCCATTTTTCCTTTAAAAACTTTATACTGAATAACAAAATAAACAATTACTAGTATTGCAGCTATAAAAAACCAATTTACACCAACAGACAAACCGTATTCGTCAGCAGCTACATTGTAAATGGTTAAATCAGGATTTATATTATTAGTTGAAGGCAAAACTTTAGGGAAAATAGAGGCAACTGTAGTTGCCAAACCTCCTAATAAAAACAACGAAGAATATAAAAAACCAGTAATGTGCTTTGTGTGTTTTTTTACGTTGAATAAACCAAATAACCCTACAAACGTCAGTAGAGGAAATACCCAAAGGAAAGGATGCTCTATAAAATTATGAAATGGTTTAGGTTCTATAACGTGCCAAGCGAATAATGAAATAATTACTAAGCCTAATAAAACAAAAGAAAGCGCAAAAACAACTTTTTTTAGTTGGTTATTAATACTAGCATTGGTTTTGAAAATTACCCAATTGGCACCGTGGATTGTTAGTGATACTACTGCAATAATTCCTAGAAGTAAAGTAAACCAATCAATAACACCAAGTGTTTCAGAATGAGGGGAAAATTCCGAATTCCATAAAGGAAGGAAAAAATAATGTGCTTCATGAGTTGAAACACCCTCTACTACATTTCCTAGATTAACACCACGTACCACATTTCCTAATGCAACTCCAAAAAATAAGGCAAGAAGTAAGCTGGCAATTCCAAAAGCTTTATCCCAAATACGTTCCCATATTTTATTATGTATTTGTCCGCGAAGCTCTAAACCAATAGCTCTAAAAATTAGTAACCATAAAACCATCATTAAAGGGAGGTAAAAACCACTAAATGATGAAGCGTATAAGGTTGGGAAAGCAAAAAATAAGACACCACCCGCAGCAATCAACCATACTTCGTTTGCATCCCAAAATGGACCTATTGCTTTTACGACCTTTTTTTTGTCTTCTTCCTTTTTAGCAAAGAATAAATGAATAATTCCTGCGCCAAAATCATAACCATCTAAAATAACATAAATGGCTAACATTGTAACTAATACTACATACCAAAATAGTTCCATAACTTAACGTGTTGTTTGAGGTCCTTTGTTAATGATTTTTCCAACTAAAATTAAAAATAACATTCCTAATAGTAGGTATAATCCGATAAATCCTAAAAGAGTAAATAAAGTGTTTCCTGAGGATACTGTAGGAGATGCTCCAGCAGATGTTCGTAGTAAATTATAAACTAACCAAGGTTGACGGCCTAATTCAGCAGTATACCAACCAGTGGTATTAGCAATATAAGGAAATGGAATCATAAAGAGTAATGCCCATAAAATCCATTTTGTATCATATAACTTTTTTCTAAATAATTGAACAATGCTAGCTAACATCAAAGCAATAAAAATAGTTCCTAATCCCACCATTATATGATATGCATAATACAAACCCGGTATGTTTGTTGGGTAATTTTTTTCATCAAACTCATTGAGTCCTTTAATTTCTGCATTCCATTCTTGATAGGTTAAAAAGCTTAAGATGTTAGGGACAGCTATTTTATTGTCTAATTTTTTCTCTAGCATATTTGGTTGCCCAATTAGCACTATTTCAGAGCCTCCTTTTTCTGTTTCAAATATTCCTTCCATAGCGGCAAAGGTTATAGGTTGATATTTTACTACATTTTTAGCGGCTAAATCGCCTGTAGGAAAAGCAACTAAAATAGATGCTACAACTCCGAAAACAACTCCGGTTTTTAAAAATAATTTACCAAATTCTAAGTGCTTCTTGTTTAAAAGGTAAAGAGCTCCAATACCAGCAACAACAAAAGAACTAGTAACCAAGGAGGCTGCTTGATTATGCAAATAAGAAGGCCATAACCACGGGTTTGAGAATAAGGCTGAAAAGTTATTTAGTACAAACTTACCGTTGGCTAGTATTTCATAGCCTACAGGATTTTGCATCCAAGAATGTGTCGCAATGATTAAGAAGCCACTTGCCCAAGAACCTAAAAAGACAAGGAACCCAGTTAAAAAATGAAGTTTATGTCCTAGCTTTTTTTCACCAAATAAAAACAATCCTAAAAAGGAAGATTCTAGGAAGAAAGAAAACATCCCTTCCATAGCCAATGTTTGACCTATAATACCACCAGTAAGCTCGGAGAACTTAGCCCAGTTAGTTCCGAATTGAAACTCCATAGGAATTCCGGTAACTACTCCCATAGCAAAGTTTAAAGCAAAGATTTTCATCCAAAACTTAGCAGCGTCGTTGTATTTTTCAAGTTTAGTTCTTAAAAATTTCCATTTAAAGAAGACTATCATTAGTGATAGTCCCATTGTTAATTGTGGAAATAAGTAGTGAAAAGTAATAGTGAAAGCAAACTGCATTCTATCATAAAAGAGCATGTCTTCCATACCGAAGATTGTTTATGAGGTTATTAAATAAGAACGTTTTTTTTGTAGCAATTAGGAGGAATAAAAATAATGATATTATTTCACATGGTTATTAATAATACTAATCAAATCGTTCTTATATAACATTCCTGATTGTCTCCATAATAGGGTGCCTTTTTTAAAAAGCATAAAGGTGGGAACACCCCTAATTTGGTAGGTATTAGCTATTTGTTGATTTTTATCAATGTCTATTTTTAAAATAATAACATTTTCTCCTAAATCTTCTTTTACTTCTTTTAATATAGGAGCCATCATTTTACATGGACCACACCATTCAGCAAAGAAATCAACCAAAACAGGTTTGTCTCCTTTAATTATTTCAGAAAATTTTCCCATAATTTTAATTTTTAAATGTTATGCTCCAAATTCCTCGTACCTGATTAACATCATAACCTTGCGCTTTATCGGTAGGGTATAGGAGAGTTAATTCTTTTAAAGTTTCAGGTTTTATTTGTGTGTTAGGAGTTCCATGACACTGTAGGCACATACTATTTGTTATAATTGGATAATAGAATTGGGTTTTGCTCCCTGCTTGTTTCGTAATGGGGTTGATAGTTTCGTTATTATGTACAATTCTTTTGTATCCTTCAATAATGTTTAATTCTTCAGTGTTTGCAGTATTGTTGAGGTTTCTTGGGTTGTCGGTAACTCTCTTAATAGTAGCATTAAACTTAGTAGCCATACTATCGGTTAGCTTATAGGCTTTTTCGTTACAAAATTTCAAAGCGTGTAAAGTTCCTTTCTTTTGAATAGCTCCCATTAAGTTTTTACCCAATGTTTTCTTGGTTTCCATAGCATATTCTAATCCAATTTCTTCAAGTGTTTTGTTAGACTGGATATAGCTTGTTTTTCTACCAGAATTGATATAATTTTTTCCTTGTTTAGCTTTCCAATGCTCTTTAAACCAACCAGGTTCTTCAATTTTATAGTTATATAGATAATTTGCTATCTTCTTGAGGTCTTCTTCTTCAAATTTTTGATATGGCATTACTCCAAATCGTTTAATAGCTCCCTTCATTATTGCTTTTTGCTTCGTTGGATTTAATACAAAATTTTGGAAGCTTTCGGTAAACTCTTCTTCGGAAGTATTTTCATGAATGTAATGAGCTTTAATCGCAATCATAGGAGGAGCAATTCTTTCATCGTGTGGGGTAGTGTGGTTATGACAAACATAGCACTTTGTTTCGAGTAGTTCTTTGCCAGGAGGAATACCAACTTCTTTGGTTGTAATGCCCTGAGAGCTTTTCTTAGAATAATCACTTTTTTTAGCTTGATTACAACTAAAAATAGATAAAACTATAAATAAGACTATCAATTTTTTCATCGTTCTAATATTTACCATAAAGGTAGAACGATTCTCTTGTAAAAAATGTAACTTATGTTACAAGGTTAAAGTTCTAACACTTCAATTTGGTTACGATATAAATTTATTTTTCCTTGTTTCTCTAGAGCTTTTAACAGTCTAGAAATGACAACTCTAGAAGTATGTAAGTCATTGGCTATTTGTTGGTGTGTTACACTTATAGTATCGTTATGATTTACCAAGGCCTTATCTTTTAGGTATTTTAATAAACGTTGATCCATGTTTAGAAAAGCAATGGTATCAATAGCATCAATAAACTCTTGTAGCCTGCTATGATAACTATGTAAAATAAATTCCTGCCAACTTTTATATTTACTAAGCCATTCACTCATTTTCTGCTTTGGAATCATTAAAAGTTTTACATCTGTTTCGGCTACCGCTTTAATTTTACTTTTTGTCTCTCCTACGCAGCAGGAAAGCGTCATAGCACAGGTATCACCTTTTTCAATATAGTATAAAACCAAATCATCCCCTTCTTTATCCTCGCGTAAAATCTTAATAGCGCCACTTAATAGTAAAGGGATGGATGTAATATAGCTTCCTATATCGATAATAATATCATTAGCACTCATTTCTTTGGCAATAGAAACTTCTGCTATTTCTTTTAACAACGCTTCCTCAAATAAATAACCGTAGTATTTCTGTAAATCCTCTGTCAAGATAAAATGTTTTTGTAAAAATAGTTAAATAATCACATTGTAGGTACGTATAAAATAAGTTAAAAACTATGATTTTAATCAGGTCTTTAAATTTATTTATTAATGAAATTTGAAGTAGATAATAACACAAAACCATACAAAATGAAAAAAAGAACACCCGTTTCAGTGATAATGACTAAAGATGTAATCACATTGAGTAGTACTGATGATTTAATGACAGCAGAAAAGTTATTTAAAAAAGAACACATACGACATATTCCAGTTGTTAGTGGAAATGAAATAAAAGGAATGTTAAGTTATACAGATTTATTAAGAATAAGTTTTGCCGACGCTGTTGATGAAAATGAAACAGATGTAGATACGGTAGTATACAATATGTTTACAATAGACCAAGTAATGGCTAAAAATTTAATCACCGTTAACTCAAATGCAACAATTAAAGAAGTTGCTGAAATATTAGCGACTAAAGAGTTTCATGCGTTACCAGTGGTAGATGGTACTAAATTAGTGGGTATTGTAACAACAACCGATTTAATTTATTACTTATTAGAACAGTTTTAAAGTTTTGTTGAGGTTGAAAATTACGGAAAAACCTTACTTTTATTACGTCTTTTTTGAGGTTAATTTGTTTTTTACAATTTATTTTTGAGAAACTTAAAACACTTTATTATGTTAAAAAATATTTCAAATCTAGGTTCAGTTTTAAACAAATCAGCACAAAAATCTATTCAAGGAGGGTGGACGTATGTAATGTGTACGAGATGTGAACCGTTACCTCCAGGGTATATTTGTATGAATGAGGTATTTTGTGGAGGAGAATAATCACGACCTTAACTAGAAAATAGATGAAAAGCGGATTTAGAATTCTTTACTAAATCCGCTTTTTACTTTGTTAATTTATAATTGTTTTTAAATTTTCAATTGTTTCGGTTGGGTTGTCACTTTTAAAAACAAAACTACCAGCAACTAATACATTGGCACCTACTTCTATAAGTTTATTGGCGTTTTTATCAGTTACACCACCATCAATTTCAATTAGGGTAGCTGCTTCACTAAATTCAATCAAGTTTTTTAACTGTTGAATTTTTTTATACGTATTTTCAATAAATGATTGCCCCCCAAAACCTGGGTTGACACTCATAATACAAACGACATCTAAATCTATAATAATGTCTTCTAAAACAGCGATAGGGGTATGTGGGTTTAAAGCAACTCCAGCTTTCATGCCAGCAGCTTTTATAGCTTGTACAGTTCTGTGTAAGTGCGTACAAGCTTCATAGTGCACTGTTAAAATATCGGCACCTAAATCTGCAAAAGTTTGAATATAACGATCGGGGTCTACAATCATTAAATGTACATCAATAGTTTTGTTAGCATGCTTTGTAATAGATTTTAAAACAGGCATTCCAAAAGAAATATTAGGTACAAAAACACCGTCCATAATGTCAATATGAAACCAGTCTGCTTTACTATCATTAACCATTTCAACATCACGCTGAAGGTTTCCAAAATCAGCCGCTAAAATTGATGGGGCTACAAGTTTTTCCATTAATATATAAGTTGTTGTGTTGTTATTAAGTGCAAATATAGTTAAAACTAAGAGCATTAAAACTAAAAAGAAAGCTCTCCAATTGGAGAGCTTTCATTCATTAATCAAAAAACGAATAGTTACGATAACTATTTGTTGTTGTTTGTATTATTAACCTAAGTAAGTCATTAAAATCTTACTACGAGATGTGTGTTTTAATCTTCTGATAGCTTTTTCTTTAATTTGACGTACACGTTCACGAGTTAAATCAAATGTTTCACCAATTTCTTCTAAAGTCATTGGTTGGTGCTCTCCTAAACCAAAGTATAACTTTACAACATCAGCTTCACGTGGCGTTAGTGTTTCTAACGCACGATTGATTTCAATACGTAATGATTCGTGTAATAAAGTTTTATCAGGATTTGGAGATTCACCCGAGTTCAATACATCATATAAATTAGAATCTTCTCCTTCAATTAAAGGTGCATCCATTGATACGTGACGACCAGAGTTTTTCATAGACTCTTTAACATCATTCACAGTCATGTCTAATTTCTTAGCAATTTCTTCAGCACTAGGTGGACGCTCATTTTCTTGCTCTAAGAAAGCGTACATTTTATTGATCTTATTAATAGACCCAATTTTATTTAAAGGCAAACGTACGATACGAGATTGTTCAGCTAAGGCTTGTAAGATAGATTGACGAATCCACCATACTGCGTAAGAAATAAATTTAAAACCACGCGTTTCATCAAAACGTTTTGCAGCCTTGATTAAGCCTAAGTTACCTTCGTTAATTAAATCAGGTAATGTTAGTCCTTGGTTTTGGTACTGCTTAGCAACCGATACCACAAAACGTAAGTTAGCCTTGGTTAGTTTTTCCAACGCCCTTTGATCTCCAGCCTTAATTCTTTGTGCTAATTCCACTTCTTCATCGGCAGTAATTAAATCTACTTTTCCTATTTCTTGCAAATATTTATCTAAAGATGCGGTTTCTCTATTGGTAACCTGTTTTGTAATTTTAAGTTGTCTCATCTACTTCAAGTATATTTTTAATTTATCAATCACTCTACATTATCTTATACGTATGCTAAGAGAATAATGTTACAAAGTTTTTTGTATTTCTTGAAAAATTCCGTCTATTTGTTAAAGAAATGTTAAAACACGTTATTTGCACAATAATTAGGTGACTAGGCAGCAACCTGGGTGTCTAATTTAACGTATAACTAAGATGGAAACTAACTATACTGCCCCTTGGAGAGTATTGATGTAAAAAAAATAAGCGACGAAGATTTAGTTCGTAAAATAGTAGAGAAAAATGATACTCATTTGTTTGCTGTTTTATACGATCGTTACGCTGGTGTGGTATACAATAAATGCTATGGATTTTCCAAAAATAAAGAAGAGGCTCAAGACTTAACTCATGATGTATTTATCCGTTTATTTGTTAAATTGAGAACTTTTAAAGGGAAATCTAAGTTTTCTACTTGGTTATATTCTTTTACGTATAATTTTTGTGTTAACTACGTACAGAGAAATAAGGAGAAGAAAAAAGAAAAAGTAACAGTTGTAACAGATGAAATAAAAGAAGAAAGCAATATTGATGATATTGATGACGCTACACTATTCGAGTTAAAGTCAGATAAATTAGCTAAAGCACTCGAAATGATTTCTCCATCAGAGAAAATGATTTTATTAATGAAGTACCAAGATGAAATGAGTATTAAAGATATTTCGGTAGGGTTAGATTTGGGAGAAAGCGCAGTAAAAATGCGACTAAAAAGAGCTAAAGAAAAAGTGGTGAAAGCGTATAACGAATTGTAATACATTATGGATAATCCATTTAAAAAAATATTACATAACGAAGAGTTGCCAGAAGTACTAAAAGATAAAGTGCTTAACGATGTGGCAATGATAAAGCTATCAATAGATATGGCTGACTTATTTGTGGTAAAGTACCCCAATACTATTATTGATTTAATTGGAGGTACTGAACCCAATAAAAAAAAGTGAATTAATTTAAACTAACCAAATATCACTATACATTTAAAGTTATGAGTTTTTTAAAGATAGATTTTTTAACGCCTTTTAAGGATATTTTTCAAGATATAGTAGATTCATTACCTACTGTAGCTGGCTTTTTAGCGTTTGTTATTATTTCATGGCTTGTTATCAAAGTCTTTTTATACCTTGTTAGAAAAGCATTGGCAAAAACTAAAATAGACGAATGGTCAAAGAAACTTAAAAAGACTGAAATTTTTGGAAGCAGTACGATAAATATTGTACTAACCAATGTTATTTTAGCTGTGCTAAAATGGTTTTTAATCTTTGTTTTTGTAATGGTTGGAGCTGAAATGTTTGGCCTAACTGTTGTTTCTGATGGGATTAGAAGCTTTTTTGCTTACTTGCCTAAATTATTAACAGCGGTAGGTATTTTTGTTGGAGGTGCCTATTTGGGAACCATGGTGAAAAAAGCAATTCAATCTATGTTCAAATCTCTTGAAGTGTCTGGTGGAAACTTAGTAGGAAATATTGCTTTTTACTTAATCGTTGTGTTTTTATCTATCACGGCATTAGACCAAGCAGGAGTTGATACTTCTGTGATTAAAAGTAACTTAACACTCTTAATAGGTTCTGTATTATTAGCTTTTACCTTAGCTTTTGGGTTTGGAGCCAGGGATGCCGTTTCAAGATTGCTTTTCGGGTACTACTCAAGAAAGAATATTACAATTGGTGAAAAAGTTGTAATTAAAGACGTAGAAGGAGTAATTGTAGCTATCGATAATATATGCGTAACAGTTCATACTACAGAAGGAAAAGTGATCATACCAATTAAAGATGTGGTTGACAACAAAATAGTTATAAAAAATTAAAAAAAATTAACATTTTTTTATATCTTTGAAACTGCTAAAAACAATGTTTTTAACAGTACGATAGATTTCGGGGGACTTCTATCCAATTAATAAAGAGAAATCTTTATGAAATAAGACCGCAGTTTGCGGTCTTTTTTTTTTGAAATAAAATGTGACGTTCAAAAAATAAGTGTGTCTAACAAGTATATAGTAATAAGAATTCGGGGGACTTCCTATTATTTAAACCTAAAAAGGCTTTCTAAATTTTAGAAAGCCTTTTTTTAATTATATGTTTTTGAAATAAGTTTTATTCAAAAGCTAGGTGTAAAAACACCCCTCTAGTTCCTAAGTAATGAATAGGATCTGTCCATTGACTTGGAGATTTATTATCGTATTTTACTTCGTTATTAATAGCAAAAACACCTCTTATAGAAGGAGAAAATTTAAAGTAACTTAAATAAAAGTCTACCCCAATCCCTACTTCATACATAAAGTTATTAGTAGTCGTTCTAAACTCTCCTGCAAAATTATCATCACTATTTCCTTCGTTGCTTGAAAAGTTATGATCGTAGGAAACTCCTCCTATTACATAAGGCCTCATATTATTGAGTCTGTTGGTGCTTAATTTTAACAACAGAGGTAAATGTAAGTAGGTGGCTCCTACTTCACGAGTGTTTACATTATCAGCCCCAGCAATGTGTTTAAAATGCAACGTTTTTGTGTTGGACATAAGTCCTGGTTCAAAACGTAGGTTTACGTTATTGTGTAATCTTAAATCGGCAATTAATCCTACATTAAAACCAATAGAAGATGCTACTTCGATTTCAGTATTGTCAAAATCACTTGGAGCATACGAAATTTTGTAACCATTATTATTAGCACCTAGGTAAAATCCGTAATGAAAAAGTGGTTTGTCGAAACTAGGAAGTTTCAATATTTTTTCTTTTTGTGCTTGTGTAGATAACGACGTCACTAAAATTCCGAAAAGTAAAAGCTTTTTTAACATACTATTTTAAAGCGGTATAAATTGATGCAACACCAAATGTTACAGGTATATTCTTTGCATTCTTAAACCCGTTTTTTTGTAAAATATTGTTGAAAGCCTTTCCAAAAGGAAAAGAATTTGCTGTTTCTGATAAATATGAGTAAGCAACCTTGTCTTTTGAAAAGAGTTTACCAATAATAGGTAAAATATAATTAGTATACAATTTGTATCCTTGTTTAAACGGAAATTTGGTTGGGTTAGAGGTTTCTAAAACGACAAACTTACCACCTGGTTTTAATACACGTAATATTTCGGTTAAGCCTTTATCTAAGTTTTCAAAGTTTCTAACACCAAAAGAAACAGTAATTGCATCAAAAGTGTTATCGGGAAAAGGAATGTTTTCACTGTCACCAACAATCATTTTAATTTTATTGGATAAGTTCGCTTTAGCTATTTTTTGTCTTCCCACTTGTAACATTCCCTCAGAAATATCTAACCCTACAATTTTTTCAGGGTTTAATTCAGACATCATTAAAGCCAAGTCACCTGTTCCAGTAGCAATGTCTAAAATTTGTTGTGGATTATTTTCGCCTATTAGTTTTACTACTTTTTTACGCCAGCTAACATCAATACCCAAAGAAATAACACGGTTTAACCCATCATAATCTTCAGAGATGTTGTCAAACATTTGAGCAACTTGTTCTTTTTTTCCTAGTTCAGAATCTTTGTATGGTTTGATCTTTTCAGACATATTTTTTGTTTGATTTACAATTACCCGTTAATGGCAACTACTTCATTAATTTGATTAGGTAACATTTCTTTTAGCATGGTTTCAATACCATTTTTTAACGTTACTGTTGATGATGGGCAACCACTACAAGCTCCTTGTAAAATAACACTTACTCTTTTGCTTTCAGCATCGTACGATTGAAACGCAATATTTCCGCCATCAGAAGCTACAGCAGGCTTTATATATTCGTCTAAAATATCAACAATTTTAGTTTCAGTAGCGGTTAAATTCTCTTTAGGAACTTCAACATTTTGTTTGGTTTGCTGCTTAGGCAATTCAGATATGATTTTTTTGCCTTCTTGAATATAACTACGAATAAAAGTACGCACTTCTTGGTATACTTCATTCCAGTCAATCATATCATATTTGGTGATTGAAATGTAGTTTTCAGAAATAAAAATTTCTTTTACAAAAGGAAAGCTAAATAATGCTTGAGCTAAAGGAGAGGATTTGCTTGCTTCTTCAATGTTTGTGTACTCGACGTCAGTTTGCGTTAATGCTTTGTTGGTTCCAAATTTCATTACTGCAGGATTTGGAGTAACTTCAGCGTATACTTCAACAGCATCTTTTTTGGTAGTTTCTTCTGTTACTACCGAGTTACCACCTTGTATATAAGCTTCTATTTGTTCGCGAACCTCTTCTTCAACATCGTTCCACTCAACAATATCATATCGTTGAATAGCAATGAAATTGGCTGTAACCAATACCTTTTTTACAAAAGGAAGGTAAAATAATTGTTGTGCTAACGGGGAGTTTTTAGCCTCGTCTATATTATTGTATTCATAACTACCCCCATTGACTAAAATTTGGTTACTAACAAACTTTAGAATGGTTTCGTTATTAGTTTCTTGTATGTTTATTTTTATTGAACTCATAAGTTGTAAATAAGAAGCAAAATTACGGTAAAAAACTGAGATATGTATATATAAAAAGTCCCGCATATAGCAGGACCTTTATTATATGTTTTTGTGAATTATAAACTAAAAGTAAGTGTTCCGGAAATTCGAGAAGTATCAGTTGTTAATTCAATAGGATTCACATCTACAGCAGGAGAATTATAAATATGATACGGACTGTTGTTTTCTGAATTAGTATATGATAAATCAAACTTAACGTTTCCGAAATTATAACCAAGTCCTAATGAAAATCCAGAAATATTATCATCGTCTAAAGCATTTTTATAAGGACTTTGCTCATAATGATAACCACCACGAACACTCATTTTGTCAAAACGCCACTCGGTACCAATATTTAAGGAGTGGGTGCCTTTAAAATCAGTATCAAAGTTTTGATTAGTTTCTATAAAATAAGGATCATTCTCTCTATATTTTGTACTGCTGTAATCTTTATAAGTATAATCTGCACTTATCAAACCTTGTTTGCCAAAAACAAAAGCCGCACTAGCAGTAAGTTTACTTGGTGTTCGTAGCCTGAAAATATTTGAATAAAATTCTTCCCCACTATTAACATCTGTATCTTGGTTTGTAGCAGAGATTTCAGTATAACCAACCCAATCATCATATCTAGAATCATTTGGGTCGAAAACACCTAAATTGCTGTCTTCAAAAACTTCATTGTACCACGTTGGAGTTTCATAGGCTAATCCGAAACGGAAGCTTTGATTTACTTTGTATATAAAACCAGCACTAAAAGAAACTCCACTACCTTCAAAGTAGCTGTCCTGAACGTTAAGAGCTGTTAAGGTGTTCCCGTTATCATCTTCGTTAACTTCTCTTAGTTCGGTAACTTGACCAAAGCTAAAATTGTGAAACTTTATACTTGCTCCTGCATGTAACTTATTTTGGTGTACAGCAGAGAATCCCATTTCAAAAATACTACTCTCTCCGTAGGTAGAGTTTAAAAAACGTTGTTCTTGTCCATTGTCGTACTGGTTGGTAATATCATCAGGGTGTTCATTAAACAATGCTTGACCACTATTGCCTTGTGAAGAAAATAATCCTTCAAAATCACTTTTCAATCTATAATTAAAAGTTAAAGCAAAACGGTTCCAGTCAGAGTTATGAGTAGTGTCAAAAGATAAAATACCACCTGCTTGAGTAATATTAAAAAAATCATCTTCTATTTCTGTAGTGTTTCCGTAATACCTAGCAGTATAAGTAGTATTTCTGTTTCCTAAAGTAACACCAAAAGTACTTTTAATAGCAACGGCACTACCAGCTGGATTAATTCCAAAAGCTGAGATGTCACCTCCCAAGGCTCCAAAAGCTCCGCTCATTGCTTCAAAGCGAGCAGTTCCGTAATTATCGTCTTTAGAAAATAAAATTCCTAAATCATTATAGCCTAAAGATTGTGAATAGGCAGTATAGGTGCATGCGATAATTATCGCGAAGGTTAAAATTCTTTTCATTTTTTCATTAATTCGTTAAAAACTTATCTTGAAGTTTGCTTTTAGTTTATCTTCTAGAGCTTCTTGATGAACTGCTACTTCTTGTACTGCTTCTGGTAGATGATGAACTACTTCTTGATGGTGTTGAGTAACTACGAGAGCTGCTGGAAGATCTCGAGTAACTTCTAGAATTTCTTGAACTACTGTTTTTGCGAGAAGCATAATTTTTACGATTATTTCCAGTTGATTTTGAGTAGCTTTTAGAGTTTCTAGGAGTGTATGATTTCCTAACAGATTGATTAGAACTTTGGTTTCTCTTAGCGTAACTTCTGGAGTTTCTAACTGATGAAGATTTACGAACACCATTATTATTGGAAGCGCTAGAGTTTCTTACAGAATATCCTCTTGAGCTTCTTGTAGAACGAGGCGTATCTCTATAACTACGAGTAGACCTGTTGCTATTTGAGTTATAATTTCTTGTTCTAGTTGATCGTTTGATGCTTCTGTTATTTGAGCTATTACCTCTTCTGGTATTGTAGCCTCGTGTATTTCTTGTAGAACGTGTATTTCTGTTGTTACGATAGGTACTTCCGTTACTTCTTCTATATACATCAGAAGAGCGTCTAACAGTTGTAGTTCCTCTACGTCCAGTAGTGTATCCTCTTCTAGAAACTGTAGCAGTTCTATGTCCTCTGTAATAGTTGGCACCTCTGTAAGGACGTCTGTAATAGTGGTTGTTATAGTATCTATATGGTCTATAATAATTGTATCTATTCCAGTAAGAGTTGTAATAAAATCCACCTAAACCGGCATAAAATCCAGCATTCCAATTATGATAAGGATGCCAATAAGAATTGTATCTCCAACGATTCCATCGCCAGTTATTCCACCCCCAATTATTCCATCCGAATGGACCGTCCCAATAGGGATCTCCCCAATAGGTATTCCAATTCCATCCTAAATGATAACGAGGAAAGGTGTTGATATTAATTACCACATCAGAATTAGAATCATAGCCCCAAGGCTCATTACTATTGTATGTAATTCTTGTTTCTGGTTCTTCTTCATAAATAACTTCTTCATCGTCGTAGTAATCAGTACCTTCAGATTTATAATCTTCTATGTCGGTAAAAATATCCGTACCGTTTAAAGCATCTAAACGTTCTACTTCTTTGGTAAAATAATTTTCTTGGTATTCATCGTATGCACGATCGTCTGCAATGACTACTCTGCGTTGAGGTTGTTCTACTTCGTTAGCATAAATACCATCATCACTACCAGTAACCGTTTGTGCAGAACCACAAGAAATAAACATAGCTGCCATCATACATGATAGGATATAAAAAGAGAGTTTGGTGTTGGTGTAATGTAGCTTCATGACTTTTTTATTTTAAGGTTATAGCAAATTGTTTTTTAACTAGCTGCAAAAAATTAGTTCTTTGTTGGGCTTGTTACCTTTTTAATGTAGTTTTGCAGACACAATTTACGCATAAAAAATAACAATATTTATGCCAAACTTTTGATTATGAGCAAACATTTAACAAAAAGAGCCGAAGATTACTCGAAATGGTATAACGAATTGATTGTAAAAGCCGATTTAGCTGAAAATTCAGCCGTAAGAGGTTGTATGGTAATTAAGCCTTACGGGTTTGCAATCTGGGAGAACATGCAAAAAGAATTAGATAGAATGTTTAAAGAAACAGGACATCAAAACGCTTATTTTCCTCTTTTTGTGCCCAAAAGTTTGTTTGAAGCAGAAGAAAAAAATGCAGAGGGTTTTGCAAAAGAATGTGCGGTAGTTACGCATTATCGTTTGCAAAATGATCCAGAGAACGAAGGAAAATTACGCGTAGATCCTGAAGCAAAACTTGAAGAAGAATTGGTTGTTCGTCCTACTTCTGAAGCAATTATTTGGAATACATATAAAGGATGGATACAATCACATAGAGATTTACCATTGTTAATTAACCAATGGGCAAATGTAGTGCGTTGGGAAATGCGTACACGTTTGTTTTTACGTACTGCTGAGTTTTTATGGCAAGAAGGGCATACAGCACATGCTACAAAAGCGGAAGCAGTAGCGGAAGCAAAACAAATGCAAGAAGTCTATGCAACTTTTGCAGAAGACTTTATGGCAATGCCAGTAGTAAAAGGAGCAAAAAGTGAAAGTGAGCGTTTTGCAGGAGCAGATGATACCTTAACAATAGAAGCATTAATGCAAGATGGAAAAGCATTGCAGGCAGGAACGTCTCATTTCTTAGGACAGAATTTTGCAAAGGCTTTTGATGTTAAGTATACTTCTAAAGAAGGAAAGCAAGAATATGTATGGGCAACCTCTTGGGGAGTATCAACAAGGTTAATTGGAGGGTTAATTATGACGCACTCTGACGATGCTGGTTTGGTATTGCCACCAAGGTTAGCGCCAATCCAAGTTGTAATAGTCCCAATATACAAGGGAGAAGAACAGTTAAATGCAATCTCTGAAAAGGTTGATGTAATTGTAAAAGAATTACGAGCTAAAGGAATTTCTGTAAAGTTTGATGATAGAGACACATTTAGGCCAGGAGCTAAGTTTGCTGAATACGAATTAAAAGGAGTACCTGTACGAATTGCTATGGGAGCTCGTGATTTAGAAAACGGGACTGTTGAGGTTGCTCGTCGAGATACTTTTGAAAAGCAAACTGTTTCTAGAGACGAAGTAGTGGAAGTTGTGACAGCTTTATTAGAAGAGATTCAAGAAAATATTTTTAACAAGGCTTTAGCATATAGAAACGATCATATCACCGAGGTAAATTCTTTTGAAGAGTTTAAAGATGTGATAGAAAACAAAGGAGGATTTGTTTCTGCACATTGGGATGGTACCATAGAGACTGAAGATAAGATTAAAGAGTTAACAAAAGCAACTATAAGATGTATTCCTAACGATGCACAGGAAGAGGTAGGTGTATGTGTTTTAACAGGGAAACCATCTACAAAAAGAGTACTTTTTGCAAAAGCATATTAAAAAAATAAAAAAAAGCTTTGTGCAATAAAAAACAGTTTTTATATTTGCACCCGCAATCGCAAAAAAGATTGTTTTGGTCCGTTCGTCTAGGGGTTAGGACGCCAGGTTTTCATCCTGGTAACACGGGTTCGATTCCCGTACGGACTACAAGTTCTTTTTCTTTATTTTAGAAGGAAAAATAAATAAAGAAAAAAATAAATTTTAATTGCAAATAACAAAAAGAATTGTATATTTGCACCCGCAATCAGAACGATTGTTTTGGTCCGTTCGTCTAGGGGTTAGGACGCCAGGTTTTCATCCTGGTAACACGGGTTCGATTCCCGTACGG